>NZ_JAKUEU010000009.1:0-115234 GCF_022663075.1 Bacillus cereus group sp. BfR-BA-01441 | reverse complement strand
GGTTTCACCTGTACTTCTTTTTGCGGCTTTACCTGCATCTCCTTTTGCGGTTTTACTTGCACTTCTTTTTGTGTTTGTTGCATAGCTGGCTGCTGTGTAATTGGTGCTGATTGATACGTAACTTCTTCTTCATCTTCTATTCCAAGCGGAGTTGGTGTTGCTGCAAATTCTTTTTGCTGCACTTCTTTTACGTATTGCTTTGGAGGCGCTGAACCTGCTCCAGCCTGTTGTTTCATGTGAACACTCTTGGATGGCACTTTAATTTTCATACCTGGCATAATTAAATCTGGATTACTAAGTTGTGTATTTGTTTTTTTCAACGTGTCAAAATCCACTCCGTACTTTTTCGCAATTTTCCAAAGGGTATCCCCTTTTTGCACGATATGAATTTTCAAATTTTCCCCCTCCTGTATAACTTATCTATAAGTAACAAATCTCATGAAGTAACTCTTTCTAAATAACATTAACTTCTTTTCACTTTTATCACTTCTTCGATTTTCAATATCATTCGAAGCGGAATAAGCATAAAGAACCACAATGATTTCTTCAAAACAATGTATGCCCATTTCGTTCTCGTTATGATTATATGTATGAAAAAAAGCAACAGGAATACCGTTGCTTTACACACGCTCTAACATACGATTTAATGCAAGAACCGCTTCTGCCGTTACTTGTTTGTCTACGCTAATAACGTTAATTTCTTCTCCTCTTTCTATCGTTTCAAGTGTCCATAATAAGTGAGGCAGATCAATTCGGTTCATCGTTAAGCACGGACACATAAATGGATTAAGTGAAACAATTTCTTTATCTGGATGTTGCTGAATAATTCGGTTCACTAAATTCATTTCTGTACCAATCGCCCATTTGCTACCAGATGGCGCTGATTCAATCATATCAATAATATATTTCGTTGAGCCTGCATAATCTGAAGCAGCTACAACTTCATAACAACATTCTGGATGTACAATAATATTCATATCAGAATGATTTTTTCGTACGCTCTCAATGTTCTTCACTGTAAAATTTTGATGAACAGAACAATGCCCTTTCCATAAAATTACTTGAATTTCTTCTATATCCCCATCGTACTCTAATGAATCTGTGTGTGGGTCCCATACTGCCATTTTATCTAACGGGATACCTAAATCGTACGCTGTATTTCTCCCTAAATGTTGGTCTGGTAAAAAGACGAGACGTTCTTTTTGAGTAAACGCCCAAGATACCATTTGCTTTGCATTAGAAGATGTTACTGTTGCTCCTCCGTTACGACCACAAAACGCTTTAATTGCAGCTGTAGAGTTCACATATGTTAACGGAATCATCGTATCTCCAAATAATTTCGTGAGCTCTTTCCATGCTCTTTCTGTTTGTTCAATATCTGCCATATCCGCCATCGAACAACCTGCACGCATATCTGGTAAGATGACAACTTGATCATCTGTCGTTAACATATCTGCTGTTTCCGCCATAAAGTGCACCCCGCAAAACACAATATATTTTGCGTCTTTATTGCTCGCTGCAACTTGTGCAAGCTGAAGTGAATCCCCTGCTGCATCTGAAAATTGTACCACTTCATCTTTTTGATAATGATGCCCTGGAATGAATAACATTTTCCCCATTTTCTCTTTAATTTCACGAACACGCTTTTCCATATCTTCCGTTGACATCGTGTAATAACGCTCTGGTAACATCGTTTCAATTGGCTGTACTTGTTCTAAAATACTCATATACGTTTCTCCCCTCTAAGCCACTTTCCTTATCCTTCAATATTGAAACTAATATCAAGTGCTTTCACTGAATGTGTTAACGCTCCAAGTGAAATATAATCTACCCCTGTTTTTCCGTATTTCGGTAAATCTTCAATTGTGATGCCCCCTGAAGCTTCTGTAACGATAGCACTTGGTACAATTTTTGAAAACTCCCGGATTTCATCTGGCGTACGATTATCGAACATAATAATATCAGCACCAGCAGCAACAGCCTCTCTCACCTGTTCCTCAGTTTCTGTTTCTACTTCTACTTTCACCATATGTCCTAACTTCTCTTTCACTGATGTAACAGCTTTTGTAATAGAACCAGCAAACGCAATATGATTGTCTTTAATCATGACACCATCATATAAACCGAAGCGATGATTAAATCCACCGCCGCACACGACTGCATGCTTATCAAACATACGTAGTCCTGGCATCGTTTTTCGCGTATCACAAATGCGAGTATGACTGCTATCTAAAGCAAGAACCGCTTTACGCGTCATCGTCGCTATTCCGCTCATACGCTGAATAATATTTAATATAACGCGCTCTGCTGTTAATAACGATGCAATTGGACCTTGCACAGTTGCAATGATTTCGCCTTTTTCTACAAGGTCCCCATCTTTTTTATGAAGCTCTACTTCAATTCTCTCATCAATTAATTTAAATCCTGATTCAATTACTAAACGTCCTGCAAAGACCCCTGTATCCTTCGCAAGAAACGTTCCTTTCGAAAGCAAGTTATCTGGAAAAATAAGCTGAGATGTTACATCTCTTTCCCCTATATCTTCTAAAAAAAATCGATTTAATGCTTCTTTAACTTTTATCGTGTTCATAAAGCCCCTCTTCCCCTCATCACACAAGTTGTCGTTTTCTCTTTACTCGAACAATCTCTTTCTTTCCTATATTTCTATCTGGATAATCACTCCGGTAATGCCCGCCAATACTTTCTTCTCTTTGCAAGGCTGACACAACTATAAGCTCACAAACCGTTAACATATTAATAAGCGTTATCTCTTCATTCGTAAGAACATCATGTTGTAATATCATATTTCGAACACCATACTTACTAAGCCATCTCTTCGCATAAGATAAACTTTGCTCTGTTCGCACAATCCCAACATATTTCATCATGCATTTTTGTATTTCTTCTTTCGTCGGTAAATGATTCAGAACGATAAACTTTGCTTCCTTTTCGGCTAGCATGTTCACCTTTTCTTTTGTCTCTCTAGATAAAATGTGTCGTCCGATTCTTTTTCCAAACACAAGACCTTCTAATAATGAATTACTCGCTAATCTATTTGCACCATGAACCCCGTTACAAGCTACTTCACCGACTGCGTATAAGTTCGGAATAGACGTCTCTCCATCACAGTTCGTTTTCACGCCGCCCATGTGAAAATGAGTACCAGGCACGACTGGAATAAGTTTTTTATTTATATCGACTCCATTTGTTTTACATATCGATGACACGGTCGGAAAGCGTTGTTCAAAGTTTTGAATCATTTCGATGTTTAAGTACACTTTTTCACCCGCAAGTAGCTGTTCATGAATAGCCCTTGCGACTACATCACGAGGCGCTAAATCCTGTTCGGAATGTATATCCATCATAAAACGCTGCCCTTTTCCATTTATAAGGACAGCTCCTTCTCCGCGAACAGCTTCGGACACAAGACCAGAACAACGCCCACCCGCGTATAACATCGTCGGATGAAATTGTATAAACTCTAAATCTACAAGCTCTCCGCCTGCACGGTACACCATTGCAAGTCCATCGCCTGTAATCGTCTCATCATTAGAAGTAAAGGCGTATAAACCGCCAATACCGCCTGAAGCTAACACCGTATAATCTGCATTGCAACGTTTCAATTCTCCTTTATTGTTGCGAGTTAAAGCCCCAACACATTTATCTTTTTCTATAATAAAATCGAGCACCATTTCCTGTTCCACTACCGTAACGTATGGAGCTACTTCTTGAATAAGATGCTCTAATAAATTCTTTCCTGTTGCATCGCCACCTGCATGTAAAATACGACGTTTTCGATGCGCTCCTTCTTTTCCAAGATGAGGACCTGTTTCATCTCCATCAAATTTCATTCCATTTTCAATAAGGTTATTAATTTCTTTCGGTCCTTCCTCGACTAAATAACGGACCACTTCTTCATTGTTATAATGACACCCTGCTACTAGCGTATCTTCAAAATGATTATTAGGATTGTCGTATGTAGCTACCGCTGCGGCAATTCCACCTTGAGCTAAATGTGTATTATTATTATGTTTCGTCTCCTTTGTGATAATAATCACATTCTTTTCGTGACAAATCTCTTTTGCAACACGAAGTGCCGCAACGCCACTTCCAATAATTAAGACATCTGCGCTTGGCATAATTGTTGCCTCCTACTTTACACTTTTCAACTGTCTTGACACCTATATTTACATAGTTTTAAAATAATGACAAGAGTTTTTTTATAATTCTTATTTTCACTACCATTTAAAAAGTAAAAGAAATGTAACTCTTACTAGAGAGAGGAACTTACATGATGATATATCTTGACTATGCAGCTACTACACCTATGAGCGAGGAAGCGTTACAAACATATATGAAAGCAGCTTCACAATACTTCGGAAATGAACAAAGTTTACATGATATTGGAGGAACGGCTTCTTCTTTATTACAAGTTTGCCGAAAAACATTTGCGGAAATGATTGGAGGCAAAGAACAAGGAGTATTTTTCACAAGCGGTGGATCGGAATCGAACTATCTTGCGATTCAATCACTTCTAAATGCCCGAAATAAGAAGCATATTATTACGACACCTATGGAACATGCATCCATTCGAAGTTATTTTCAATCTCTAAAATCAAAAGGCTATACGATCACTGAAATTCCTGTTGATAAAAATGGACTCATTTGTTTAGTAGATTTAGAGGCAGCTATTACGGAAGATACTGTGCTAGCAAGTATACAGCATGGAAACTCTGAAATCGGAACCGTTCAAAACATTACAGAAATCGGGGCACTTTTAAAAAAATATAATGTTTTATTTCATACGGATTGTGTGCAAACGTTTGGTAAACTGCCTATCCATGTTTTTGAGATGGGGATTGATAGTCTTTCTGTTTCAGCACATAAAATATACGGACCAAAAGGTGTCGGCGCTTGCTACATAAATCCGCAAACTCGCTGGGAACAAGTATTTCCAGGAACTTCTCACGAAAAAGGATTTCGCCCAGGTACAGTGAACGTTCCCGGCATCGCATCTTTTTTAACAGCTGCTGAAAATATATTAAAAACTCAATGGGAAGAAAGTTTACGTTTTAAAGAGTTACGATCCTACTTTTTAGAACAAATACAAACACTTCCGCTAGAAATTGAAGTAGAAGGTCATTCTACTTCTTGTTTACCACATATTGTTGGGGTTACAATAAAAGGAATAGAAGGTCAATATACTATGCTAGAATGTAATCGCCATGGTATCGCCATTTCCACCGGAAGTGCTTGCCAAGTCGGTAAACAAGAACCTTCGAAAACTATGCTTGCAATTGGAAAAACGTATGAAGAGGCAAAACAATATGTCCGCTTCTCTTTCGGACAACAAACAACGAAAGATCAAATTGATACTACTATTCATGCACTACACACAATTGGAAATCAATTTTATAGAGGTGTTAAATCATAATGAAACAAAATGAACAAAAAAAGATTTTAGGTGAAGAAAGACGACAACTTATCCTCCAGTGGCTTCTTGCTGCAAATGAACCGTTATCGGGGAATGAACTATCGAAAAAGACGAACGTAAGTAGACAAGTTATCGTGCAAGATATTTCCTTGCTTAAAGCACGAAACGAACCAATTATTGCGACTGCTCAAGGTTATTTATATTTAAAGCCACAAGAGAAGCAACAAACTTTTGAACGCGTAATCGTATGCCAACATAAACCAGCAGAAGTACGTCAGGAACTTACAATGCTTGTTGACCATGGCGTTACGATTAAAGACGTAAAAGTTGAGCATCCTGTATACGGTGACTTAACAGCCTCCATTATGGTAAGCAATCGCTTTGATGTAGAGCAATATTTACAAAAAATCGAAAACACAAATGCTTCCTATCTTTCACAACTAACAGATGGTATTCACTTACATACAATCGAGGCAGATTCTAAAGAAAAATTAGATGCTGCTTGTGAGGCGTTAGATAAAGCAGGATTTCTCGTTTATTAATGTAAAGCACAGAGTTTTTATCATTCTCTGTGCTTTTTTAATGCTATAATATTGTAATCAATCGTAAAGGAGATCAAATATGGGAATTGAACTCGTTCACTTTAGCATTGGCAAACCGAAACAAATGAAATATGGCGAAGATAAAGAAATGATAACAGGTATATGTAAAGATCCTACAGAAGAGGCCTTTCTCTCAAAAGACGGATTTCGTGGTGATGACGTAGCGGATTTAAAACATCACGGCGGACCTGATCGCGCTGTTTGTGTGTACCCACACGAGCATTACGCACTATGGGAAGAGGAATTTCAAACTACGCTTCCCGCTTCCACATTTGGTGAAAACATTACCGTAACAAATATGTTAGAGCATGACGTATGCATCGGAGATACATATCAACTAGGCGAAGCAATCATTCAAGTAACGCAAGCTCGCGTACCTTGTAGCACAATTTCAAAACGTCTTGGCATCCCTGGCATACTGCCGCGTATTGTAGCAACTGGATTTACTGGCTACCTATGCCGCGTTCTTCAAGAAGGTACTGTACGTAAAGATTCAAAAATTACATTACTAGAACGTCAGCCGAGCAATGTTTCTGTTTTGTTCTCTAACGAAATTTATTTTCATAATAGAAAAGATAAAGATGGCATTAAAAAAATCCTTGCTGTTCCAGAACTAGCTGATATTTGGCGTGGTCAGTTAGAAGATCGTCTTGCGAAGTTAAAATAAAGAATCCCACCTTCTGCAGGTGGGATTTTATTAATCTATTAAAAAATATATTAGGCAATGAAATGATATTGACGATTAGACAAACACCAATATTCCATCTACATCTTACAACCAATAAGAAGAATAACTCCCCAGCACAGTAACAGAAAAACCGAGTGCTTCAAGTTCCATCGTTACGCCTGGCAATAATACGTCATCGTATGCTTTATCGACATCGATTAAGAAAAAGTAATTTCCAAGACCTGTTTTCATCGGACGCGATTCGATTTTTGATAAGTTTAATTTTCTCCATGCGAAAGCTGATAACACTTGATATAGGGCACCTGCATAATCTGCAGGTAACGTTATCATAAGCGTCGTTTTCTCTCCGCGGTTCTCTCCGTTATTCGGGAGTACTGCTTTCTTTTTCTTATGGAGTACTAAGAAACGTGTGTGATTATTTTTATGCGTATGAATACTACGTCTCACAATTGTTAATCCGTATTTTTCTGCAGCCGCTTCATTTGCAATAGCGGCAATTTTCTCTTCAGGATGTTCTTTCACATATTGTGCAGCAGCACTTGTAGATGTCATATCTCGAACAGTTACTCCTTTTAATTCTTCATTTAAAAATTTATGGCACTGTGCAATGGCATGCGGATGAGAATGCACTGCATATACTTCATCCCACACTTCTGCATACTGCGGATGTACAAGTAAATGCTGCTGAATTGGTACTGTAATTTCTCCTACAATGGAAAGCGGCTGCTCATGTACAAGGTAATCAACCGTTATATTCACTGAACCTTCTATTGCATTTTCTAACGGTACAACTGCGAAGTCTACATTTTCATTTGCAGCTGCATCTATACAATCTGGAATCGTTCGATACGGTACATGCTCTGCTTCCGGAAAAAAACGACTCACCGCCATATTTGTAAATGTTGCTTCTGGTCCTAAATATCCTACTCGAATCATCGTCTTTTCCCCTCTTTTTCGTTTTCTTACTGTTATACCATACTTTTTTATATTCTTCTATGTAAATTTCGAATATTTAAAAAAGACTAGCATTCGCTAGTCTAAATGTTTCTTATACTCTCTTTGAGCGAAGAAGAAATAAATGATACATGCTGCGATATAAAACAGAATGAACAAACCTACTTTTCTTAATGATCCATCCATAAAAAGCGTATTATGAAACGTATATAATGCAACTGCACTATGCATACTCCCTACTATAATTGGCGCAAAAAATAGCATACATAATTGCCAACGAGAAATTTTCCATACTTCTTCCTTCGTCATTCCAAGTTTAGAGAGTGCACCATACTGCTTTCGGTCCGATGCAATATTATGGAACCATTTAAAATACACGATACTACATGAAGTGAGAAAGAATAATATACTAATAAATGAGCCTACAAATAGAGTAATATCACCGCCTTCTTTCATATTTACATACAACTCCATATTGCTTCGAAATGCATTATTATTATCTTGTTTTATATGTCTCCGTAAATCTTCATTTAATTTCTTCGTATTTTCTATATTTGATAATGTGTAGCCTCTATATATCATTTTTTCAGAATCAGGAACCTGATTTGCTATACTGTCAAAATCTTCATCATTCATAACGAAGAACAGACCATTAATGTACGAAGGGTGATGGTTAAATTGAACCCCTTCTTTCTGACCGTTAAATACGAATTGATATGGTTGATTCATTACTTGCAATTGAATCTCTTTTTGATTATACACATTCGAATTATTGTATTTATTATAATAAACGAGTGTCACTGTACCTTTTTTAGGACAATACGTTTTCTGTTTTTGTTTCCTTGCTTCTTGGTTATATTCACTTTCTTTTATAAGCGGTACTATTGTTGTTTCTCCCTTATTAGACTGAAAGGATGCATAAACTCCAACAAAACTCATATATTGAAAATCATCATACTCATATTGATGCAGTAATTTTTCAACCGCATCTTCCTCAAAGACTTCATGAGTAGAAATACCTTTTTCTATGTACGAAAACGAGTGTACCCCTCCAGTTCGCCACATATCTTGCATGCTAGAAAAATATAAGAACACCGTACCTGTTGCTGTAACTACAAACGTCGTTGCCATAGACATCAGAAAGAAAAAGCGACCATTTTCCTTCATTCGATGTGACAATTGATTCACTATAAATAAATACGGATATGTATACATAATCTTTTTATTTCGCTTTATCATTTCTAACACTTGGGTAGCTCCATGTGTAAAAGAAAAGTACGTTCCAAAAAAGACAAGTATAGACACAGGGAAAAAGTATATTGCTATCGTAGTCATCGTCACTTGTAGCGCCAACGCATACCCGCCCACTAAACAAGCAAAACCGAATAAACAAAGCCACTTTGATGTTTTCTTCTCTTTTTTATCTGTTCGAAATTCTTTCAATAACCGAATGATTTTTATATTCCATATACGTAAAGCACTTATAAAAGATAACAAAATAAAAACGACCATATATGTAATAAATGTTACACCAATCGCCCTTACGTCAAATATGACAGGGAGTTCTTTCGGAAGCCCCAGTAACATACTAAATACCATGAAGAAGAGCTTTAAAAAGATCAAGCCCAGTCCTATACCGAAAATATTAGCAAAAATTCCAATTAATATTTGCTCGGTCATAATTACTCCTATTACGTTAGACTTCGTTGCTCCCATTAACATATATAACCCTAATTCTTTCTTACGTGCTTCTATGAAAATAGAAGTAGAGTACAAAATAAATATGACGAAAAAAGAAATGATTATAACATTACATATGATAAGTCCCCAACGTACGTTTTGATACCACATCGTCTCTTGCATATACGGATGCACAATGACAGACATATATGCGTAAGAAGCAAATATTGCAAAACAACTACTTAAGAAAAACACTTTATAATTACGCCAATTCCCTTTTATATTTTGCAGCGCTAGTTGCCAAATGTTCATCTATCGTCCTCCTGTAACTTACTACATAGGCAAAAAGCTAGAGGTTCCCCTAGCTTTTTACGTGTTTTAAATATCCTCTTTGCGCGATCATAAAGTAAATGGCAGAAGCTAAAATGTATGCTCCAATTACAAGCGCACCTGATTTCCATAAATCAATATAAAGCATTTTCCCTAACGTATGAAGAGCAACTCCACTATGAATGGAACCGATTAAAATTGGGATAAAGAAGATAACTCCCATTTGTCGAATCGCAATTTTGCGAATTTCTTTATCTGTCATACCGATTCTCTTTAACGATTTAAATTGAATACGATCTTGTTCTTTATCGTTAAACCATTTAAAGTATGTCATACTACAAGCGAAGAAGAAGAACAGTACCGCTACGAAGAAACCGATGAACATTGTAATTGCTCCACCTTCTCTTATATCCTTATACGCAAACACTGAATTTCTCAATTCTCCTTGCTTTTCTGGTGCAATTTCATTTTTCAAATCTAATACAAGATTTTCTGTATTTTTCCAATCCTCGATATAATAACCGTAATATTTCGTCTTTTCTTCATCTGGTACGAGTTTTGCATATTTCTCAAAATCTTGATCATTTACAATAAGATATTCACTATCATTAAAAACAGAATACTGCGTTGGATTATTTAATTGAACAGACTGCTTTTGCCCGTTAATTGTAAATTCATACGGTTTCGTACGATCTATCTTCATCAGTTCATTTGACATATCAACCATAACCATCGTTGCACTACCTGGTGCATTATGAACTTCTGTAGGTTGCTCTCTCTTTTGTTTGCGCACTTCTGCATTATATTCTTTTTCTGAAATAATCGTCATCGGTACTTCATGTTCACTATTAAACAACGTTATTTTCTGTGTTGCCGGTAGTTTAACGTAGGTTACTTTTCGCGCATCTTCAAACCCGTGTCTCTTCACAAGCTCCTGTACCTTTTCTTCATTAATAAGATTATGCGTATTTAACCCCTTTTCCTCATATGAAATAGCATGTGGTGTAAGTTCTACCGTTTTCGCACTCATATTTTCAAAATATACGTACAGTGTACCTACTGCTGAAGATACTACCGCCGTAATAATAGAAATTACAAATAGAAAACGAGCATTATCTTTCATTTTATAAATAAGATTGCTAAGAACAAACATATTTGGATACGTATAGAAAGATTGCTTTCTTTTTTGTAATGCTTTTAATACAACTGTACTACCTTGTGTAAATAATAAATACGTTCCGCCAATTGTCAGTCCTACCACCGGTAAAAAGAGGATGAGGAAATTCAGAAACGTTACTTGGAAGCTAAGTACATATGCAGCAATAATACATCCTATACCAACTACACATAACCATGTAAATGCAAACGGCTCTACTTTTTGCTTTCTAGCTTCTCTTAATAAATCAATAATTTGCAAGCGTCCTACTGTCCAAACACTAAACAATGATAGGATTAAAAATAGGATAAAGTATACGCCAGCTGTAATAAGAACTGCTTTACTATTCCAAACAAGTGGAAGTGTCTTATCTATTTTCAATAATACGCTTAACGCTTGGAAAAATAATTTTGAACAAAGCATTCCAACCCCAATACCAATTACAATTGCAATACTACCTAACATCAGTTGCTCTAATATAATCATTCGACCGAGCTGCGATTTCGTTCCGCCTATTAATGTTAGTAGACCAAACTCTTTTTTTCTTGCTCGTAAAAACGTTGAATTTGCATATAAAATAAAGAGTGCCGAGAAGATGACCACAATATAATTCATCGATTCTAATCCTTTTGTGATCATCTTTCTCATACTAATATTACCGCTTACGACATCTGGATGATAAATAAAAGAAGCATACATGAAAAATACGACAATCGATAAACAACTACTTATAAGAAACGCTTTATAGTTACGCCAATTTCCTTTTACGTTATTAAGCGCGAGCTGGCGAAAGTTCATGATATTCTCCTCCTAGCATCGCAAGTACGTCCAGAATTTCTTGGAAAAAGGCTTGTTTCGTTCTTCCTTTATGTATTTCCGAGAAAATTTCCCCATCGCGTATGAAAAGGATACGTTCACAATAACTAGCCGCTACTGGATCGTGCGTAACCATTGCAATCGTTACTTTCTTTTGCTCGTGTAAATCTTGCAGAGCGCCCATTAGCGATTTCGCTGACTTCGAGTCTAAGTTTCCAGTTGGCTCATCTGCTAAAATTAACGTCGGTTCATGAATGATTGCTCTCGCTGCTGCTGCACGTTGTTGTTGTCCCCCAGATACTTCGTATACTTTTTTATTTAAAATTTCTTCGATGTTTAAAAACTTCGCAATTTCCAGTACTTTCGCATCGATTTCATTTACAGATTTCTTCGCCATTACAAGTGGTAAAATAATATTTTCTTTAATGGATAACGTATCAAGTAAATTAAAATCTTGAAAGATGAACCCTAAATGTGTACGGCGAAACTCCGCTAATTTTGCAGCACGCATTTGATTAATTTCTTCACCATTTACAAGCACATGACCTGAAGTTTGCTTATCAATTGTTGCTAATAAATTTAAAAGCGTCGTTTTCCCGCTTCCTGAAGGACCCATAATCCCTACAAATTCGCCTTCTTCTATTTTAAAATTTATATCGTTTAAAGCAGTCGTCGCTACTGAACCTTTTGATTGGTACACCTTCGTTAATCCTTTTACTTCAAGAACACTCATTTCTAATCCCCCTACGTGTTTTCTTCTTACATTTACTATAAGAAAAATAAGAAAAAGAAACGAGTGATTTCCCTTACAAAACGTTTTGTTATCTTACAGTTTTGTCATTTTTCTCATCAATGTATGATATTCTTCATCTTTTGCAAATTGGAACGTGAATGTTGTCCCTTCTCCTTCAGCCGATTGAACATACATTCCATGATGTAAATTATCGCAAATTTCCTTCGTAATATATAAACCCATTCCAGTCGCTTCTCTCGTTTTACGGCCATTTACCCCCGTAAAGAATGGATCAAATATGCGCTTTACATCTTGCTCTGGAATACCGATTCCATTGTCCTTAATATGTAATAACACCTTTTGGTCTTTCTCTTCAATTTGAAATTGAATTTCCTTTTTATCTGCTTCTGAGATTTTCGTATACTTAATTGCATTTACAACGATTTGACCTATGGCAATACTTAGCCATTTTCTATCAGAGGCAACCATACAAGTATCTTCTTCAAACATCACTTTCGGAAATACAGACGATTGAATGAAGGATTTCCGATTTTCATTAATAATACCTCGCACGACATCTATAACATTTACTACTTCTACCTTATAATCTTTCGCAAACTGCTCTAGTCTTGCCATATGTAACGCTAAATCTAAACCATTTAGTATACGATTATTTTCTTCACGAATACTTTCAACTGTTGCTCTTGCCTCACGATGCTCTTTGCCAAACTTTTGCAGCAATAATTCAATAACAGATACTGGTGTTTTCATTTGGTGAATCCATTGGTTCATAAATATCATTTGCTGTTGCTCTTTCGCATGCTGTTTATGAACTTCATTCATATATTGCTGTCTTAATAACGTAAAAGATTCAACGACCATTTCTTGCTCTGATGTATAAGATTCATCAATAAGTAAAGAGTCATGTAATGTATTTCCACCAGTAACATACTTTTCGATCCTCTTTAAAAACACACTCCGTTTTCGGTAATCGTAAATGAGGTATACAGTAAACACAACTGTTCCTAATAAAAGTCCATATAACCATGTACTCCAATCAATGGATCGCTTTTCTAAAAGACTTTGCAACTGTAAAACGAGCCCAAATAAACAAAGGCTAACAATATAAGAAAGAATTAAAGAAAAGCGGTCCATGAGGTAATTTTTAACCTTCATGCCCTTCGCCCCACTCCGTAAGAAGCGCATAACCATATCCACGTTTCGTTACAATTGCATTTTTAATGCCTAACTCCTCTAGTTTCTTCCTTACACGTTTTACATTTACGGTTAATGTATTATCATCCACAAATGCTACTTCATCCCATAGAGCTTCTAACAGTTCTTCGCGCGTTACATATTGATTCACCTGTTTCATTAAACACTCTAATAAGTAAAACTCATTTTTTGTCAGTTCAGTTTGTTGTCCTTGCCACTCAACAATATGCTGAGACGGGAATAACAACAGTCCATTTACACCTAAACAATCACTCTCAGCAGCAGAAGCATACTCTCCGTAACCACGGCGAAGCGCACTCTTCACCTTTGCCATTACGATATCTAAATGGAATGGCTTCGTAATATAATCATCGCCGCCATTTTCAATCGCCATTACTTGGTCCATTTCCCCTGTTCTTGCAGAAACAAAAATAATTGGCGCATTCGATACAGTACGAATTTGACGACACCAATAAAAACCGTCAAAGTACGGTAAATTAATATCAAGTAACACGAGATGAGGATTCACTTTTACAAACTCATCTTTTATTTGACGTAAATCACTTGCTCTAAATGATTGATAGCCATATCTTTCTAAATGCTCTTCTAATATTCCCGCGATTTTCTCATCATCTTCTACAATTAATATTTTATACATGTTCGTTTTCTCCCCATAAAAAATTCTTCTAAAAACCACTCCCTTTTTATTATAAATTGAAAATTTAATTAGTGGGGATTTTTTCCTATACAAATCCGATTTTTACGATATAAAAAAAGACTGCCGTATTTCGGCAGTCTTAATCGATAAATTCAAATTCATATTCAAGAATTTTTACAATATCTCCGTCTTTTGCACCACGTGCACGAAGCGCTTCATCAATACCCATTCCGCGCATTTGACGAGCGAAACGACGTACAGATTCATCACGTGAGAAGTCTGTCATCTTGAATGTTTTCTCGATATCGTAACCAGAGATAACAAACGTGCCATCACTTTCACGGGTAATTTCAAATTTAACACCTTCAGTATCAAATTTGTACATTACACTTGTATCAGACTCATCCGCAACTTCATGTATTGGGAATTCTGGTGTTGTTTCTATTAAGTTCGCTACTTCAAACAGTAAGTCACGAACACCTTGTCTTGTTACAGCTGAGATTGGGAAGATTTTTACTTCGTCTCCCACTTTCTCTTTAAATGCTTGTAAGTTTTCTTCTGCATCTGGCATATCCATTTTGTTTGCAACAACAACTTGCGGACGCTCAGTTAAGCGAAGATTGTATTCTTTCAATTCATTATTAATCGTTACGTAATCTTCATATGGATCACGGCCTTCTAAACCAGACATATCAATAACATGCACGATTACACGTGTACGCTCAATATGACGTAAGAATTGGTGTCCAAGTCCGACGCCAGCATGTGCGCCTTCAATTAGTCCTGGAAGGTCAGCCATAACGAAGCTGCGGTTATCACCAGTTTCAACAACACCAAGATTCGGAACGATTGTTGTGAAGTGATACTCTGCAATTTTCGGACGCGCTGATGATACAACAGATAATAATGTAGATTTACCTACACTTGGGAATCCAACAAGTCCAACGTCTGCTAGTACTTTAAGTTCTAGAATAACATCACGCTCTTGACCTGGTTCCCCGTTCTCAGCGATTTCTGGCGCTGGGTTCGTAGCTGTTGCGAAACGTGAGTTACCACGGCCACCACGGCCACCTTTTGCAATTACAGCAGTTTGTCCATGCGTTACTAAATCGGCAAGAATTTGACCAGTTTTTTCATCTTTTACTACTGTTCCTGGCGGAACCTTTACAAGTAAATCTTCAGATTTACGTCCGTGCTGACCTTTACTCATTCCGTGCTGACCGCGATCAGCTTTGAAATGACGTTGGTAGCGGAAGTCCATTAATGTACGTAAGCCTTCCTCAACTACGAAAACAACATCTGCACCTTTACCTCCGTCGCCACCTGCTGGGCCACCTTTTGGTACATACTTCTCACGACGATACGCAACCATACCATTACCACCGTCGCCGCCTTTTACATATATCTTGACCTGATCTACAAACATTATTTCACCACACTTTTTTCAATTGGTTGTAATATAACTGAGACTTCTTCGTCTCGCACTGTATAAGAAATGGAATACCATTTATTGTTTTGGGTCGCAAGCCAATTCTGTAGTTCTTCTACACTCGTTAGCTTACCACGAAAATCAAAAAAGAAACGAGCATTATCCGCGTCACATTCAATTGTGATACAAACATAATTTTCAACATATACGTCTAAACTATGCTGAAGCATCGAGAAAAATTGATTCGTCCATGTACATACAGTCTCATCTAAGTGAGATAAGTTATGTAATTTCCCTAATACTTCGTACTCCAATAAGCACGGCTGCTGTTTCCAATTATATGTTAAAATCCACTCTGAAAATAAAGGCATTGATAGCCCCATCAGATTGGATTCTTGTCTCGCTTCTTGGACAAAACGATCGATGAGACTATGAATTTCTTCCACTTTTCCAAGGGAAAGGTTTCCTTTCACCATCTGCATACGATTGAGCCAATCATGTCTTGAATGGCGCAATGCATCTATAATTGTCCATTTTTCATTCATTTAGATACCCCTTAATATAGAAAAACTCTAACCTGCACTCAGGTTAGAGTTTTCCGTGAGTTCTTATGCTTCTTGAGCAACAGGATATACGCTCACTTGTTTGCGGTCACGACCAAGACGCTCAAAGCGTACTACGCCGTCAACTTTCGCGTATAAAGTGTCATCGCCACCACGACCAACGTTAACACCTGGATAAATTTTTGTACCGCGTTGACGGTAAAGAATTGAACCACCTGTAACCGTTTGACCATCTGCGCGTTTAGCACCAAGACGTTTTGACTGAGAGTCACGACCGTTCTTTGTACTACCTACACCTTTCTTAGATGCGAAAAACTGAAGATCTAATCTTAACATACGTTACACCTCCTGCACTTTTTCTATTAAACGGATATACTTTCCGTAATCAAGTTCGATCGTCTTAAGCGAAACAACTAATCCTTCTAAAAGCGTTTGTGCTTTTTCTGCTGCATGAACGTCTAAATCATTAGGCAATTCATACGTTAAGAATCCGCCATCACTTCCGAGTTCAATAGTTGCTTGCACATTACAAAGTTCTTCCACTGCATTTATAGAACCAAACACAACCGCTGTAGTTCCAGCACAGACAAGGTCTTGTCCATGTGGCGCATAATCGGCATGTCCAGTCATTTTAAATGATTGGATACTTCCTAATTTCGTGCGACTTATCGTAATTTTAATCATGTTAACCAGAATTAAGCGTTGATAGCTTCAACAACTAGCTTAGTGTAAGGTTGACGATGACCTTGTTTCTTACGATTGTTCTTTTTCGCTTTGTATTTGAAAACGATGATTTTCTTAGCGCGACCTTGTTTTTCAACTTTCGCAGTAACTGTTGCACCTTCTACAACTGGGCTACCAACTTTAACGTTTTCGCCACCAACGAAAAGAACTTTGTCAAAAGTAACAGTTTCACCAGCTTCAACATCTAATTTTTCAATGTAGATTGCTTGACCAGCTTCAACTTTAATTTGTTTTCCACCTGTTTCGATAATTGCGTACATACTTGCACCTCCTCTTAATTACTAAGACTCGCCAAAAACGAGGTAGACATAAATGCCTTTAGGGAACCTGTCTTGTGCGGTTGTAGCATATAGCCGTTTAGGTGCTATAAACTATAACATAAAGATGTTATCATGAATCATAGACGGTTGTCAATAAATGTTCTGCTAACTATTTTTTCCGTTCTACAATTTCTTTTTTACTTCCAAAACGAACGATAGCATACTTTTCGATAATATCATCTTTGAAATAAATTTCAAATGGAATATTTTTTTGTAATCCTTTTTGCAAAAACTGTTTTTGCAGTTCTTTAGGCGCAGCGATTAATACTGCTTCATCTTCTATATTGCCATATGTGATTAGTTCTCTCTCTAACTCATACGCAATTGTTTCATGCGACATCACATAACCCGTCGCTTTGCAAGGTACACACTCTTTTAATAATACGTCCCGTAAAGAATGCTTTTTACGTTTACGTGTCATTTCCAAAATCCCTAGCTCCGTAAAGCCGAGCACCCTTGTATATGTTCGGTCATCTTGCATAGCAGCTATGAGACATTCTCTTACCTTTTCTTTATCTTCTCTTTTTTTCATATTAATAAAATCAATTAATATCATACCACCAATATCACGAAGTCTTAATTGGCGTGCAATTTCTTCGGCGGCTAGCTCATTTGTGCGAAGTACTGTATCTTGTAAATTTTGTTTTCCCGTAAACTTGCCCGTATTCACATCAATTACAGTCATCGTCTCCATTTGTTCTACAATTAAATAAGCACCATTTGGAAGCCAAACAATTTTTTGGAGTGCTTTCTCAATCTCACGCTCTATTCCAAAATAGTTAAACATCGAAGACTTTTCATTATAAAAAGATACTTTTTCTTTTCCAACTTTGTCTTCTAATTCCTTTACTATACTTCTTGTATCTACAACTACTTTTTCAATTGTTTCAATTGGGTTCTCTTGAAATACACGATCTAAAAAGGTCGCCGGTCGATGAAGTAATAACGGCACCTTTCCTTGACCCTCTTTTCTTTTTAACTCTTCATACAACTGTTGTAACCCTTGCATTTCAGCTTGTATTTCTTCAATTGCTCCTTTTTCAGAAGCAGAACGGAAAATATATCCCCCCGTTCCCTCTATTTCAATTTGGAGTAACTGTTGTCTTCTTTTATTATTTTTTATTTTTCGAGAAACAGCGCGCATCTCATCAAACGGCATATAAACGACATATTTCCCGGTAAATTCTATATTCGCTGTCAATTTAGGCCCTTTCGTATCAATTGCCTCTTTCACAACTTGTACGAGTATCGCTTGCCCTTCATGTATACGATAAGAAGATGGTACATCATCGTATGAAAGGTAAGCATGTTTTTCTAAACCGATGTTTACAAAAGCTGCATTCATTCCAGCAATTGTTCTTACGACACGTCCAACATAAATATGCCCAACAATCTCTTGCTCTTCATTACGTTTCCATAAAAACTCAACAATCTTTTTCTTCTCTTCAATTGCAACGCGCTTTTCCGAACCAGCGTAATTCACATATAACGTTTTCAAAATTATTTCCTCACTTTATAATCTTCTTTGCTTTTACAATAATAAAAGGTTAGTGCTATCGTCAACACTAACCGATTAATTCTTCAACTGATGAAGTTGTTCGTTTTTCAGTAAAATATGCATAGAGCAATTCATTTTCATCCAATGTGTAATGCTCTTTATATTTTCCACGGACGATAATAGAATGCTTATATCCTCTACGAAATTTTGTGAAGATCGTATATAAACGATCTTCCGTTTGCACTTCAATAGGTGCAATCTTTTCGATTCCTCTTTTGTTTCCATAATAACGTTCTAATAAAAAACGCATAAATGCATACCGTCTTTGTTTCCACTCTTGATATAATGACACTGCTAAAAATATGAGTAGTACCCACATCATAATATTGTTACTATTCCAGAGTAACTGCCATCCTAATATTACACTAAAAAAAACACATGACAATTGCATCATCTTTTCATGTGCTTGTAAATAAGGGAAACGATATGATAATACATTAAACAATACTTTCCCGCCATCTAACGGCCAAATAGGAAGTAAATTAAATGCTAAAATAATTATATTATTCCACATGAAGAAATAATATAAATCTGCATTCAGCCAACCAGCTTTGAACAACATATAACCTACCAGCATCATCCAAACATGTTGAATCGGTCCTGCAATTACGACAACAAGTTCCTCTTTCAATGACTTATTACCATGTTCCTCAAGCTCGGCAACGCCACCAAATGGCAAAAGCTGAATTCTTTTTATACGCCAATTATAGTGTGCTGCTGCAAAAGCATGCCCAAGTTCATGAATAAGAACAATACAAAATAACAGTAGTAACTCTTTAAAACGCGCAGTAAAAATACCAATGACAATAATAACCCAAAATAATGGATGCACGGAAATTTTCGTTAAAACGTCCCTATATTTAATCAAATGATATCACCTGGATCGGATCAATAAATTTCTCATTCTTTTTTATCGCGAAATAAAACTTTCCATTTTTATCATTTGTATCATTACTCACCGTTCCAATTTTTTGTTTCTTTGAAACGTAATCATATAATTTCACTGACATATCGTTTAAGTTTGCATACCATGACTCCGTACCATCTGCATGTTGAATTTGAACTGTATTTCCAAGTTCCTCTTTCTTGCCTGCAAAAACAACTAACCCTTCATTTACTGACTCCACTTTTGCATTTGTAGCTGTTTGGACAAATACACCTTGGCCATTTTTTTGAAACCCTTGCATTACCTTTCCAGAAGCAGGAATTGCATAATCTTTTTGCTGAATACTTCCTTCTTTTTTCTCGTTCGGCGAATAGAATACAAGCGGTTTTCCAAATTGCTTTTCGTACCATTTCGCTACAGTAGCAAACTGAAATTCCTCTTTCATCACTTTTTCTGTAACAGCTTTAGCTCCATTGAATGAAGAAGGAGCATTCTTATATAAAATAGCAACCGAAAGAACTAATATTGCTGATAATAAAACTTTGAAGAAAAAGACTTCCTTTCGAAATAAAGGATGCATTTCCTTTTCTCCATCTTCAATAAATACTGCTTCACTATCAAAATTCCCTCCGTTAAAATACTGCTCTTCCTCCATCCTTTCTTGCTCGGCCTTCCTTTTTGCAATCCGCTTTTTAATTTCTTCTACGCGTCTATTCTTCATACTGTCTCCTTTCTTTCGTTAAGCTAATTTCATTAGAAACAGTTGTATACAGTTTGTACATATGTATGAGCTAAGAAAGAAAGATATTCGTGTGAAGAAAAAAGAAAGCACCTCGCATATGTGCGAAGTGCTCTTAACGGATTCCAAAGAAGTTTTTCACCTTTGCAAATACCGATACCTTTTCTTGTTCAAATGCTTGTAATGGTACATTCTCACCTAACAAGCGTCTTGCAATATTACGATAAGCCAACGCTGCTTTTCCGCTTGGTTGCAACGCCACAGGTTCACCTGTATTTGTAGCTCGAATAACTTCATCGTCATCTTCGACAACACCAAGAAGCTCGATTGACAATGTACGTACAATTTCATCAACATCTAACATATCCTGTTCATGAAGCATATGACTACGTACACGGTTAATAACAAGTTTGGGTGGTTCAATATCCTCTTTTTCTAAAAGCCCAATAATACGATCCGCATCGCGCATTGAGGATACTTCTGGAGTCGTAACAACGATTGCTTTATCCGCACCAGCTACCGCATTTTTAAATCCCTGCTCAATCCCCGCAGGACAATCGATTAATATGTAATCATAATCTTGACGTAATACTTGTATTAATTCATCCATTTGTTCAGGTGTTACCGCTGATTTATCACTCGTTTGTGCTGCAGGTAATAAATAAAGATCATCAAAACGTTTGTCTTTAATAAGAGCCTGAGGTAAACGGCAACGCCCTTCAACGACATCAACAAGATCAAATACAATACGATTTTCCAGCCCCATTACTACGTCTAAATTTCGAAGACCGATATCTGTGTCAATTAAGCACACTTTCTTTCCAGATAACGCTAGGGCCGTACCAATGTTCGCAGATGTAGTAGTTTTACCTACTCCGCCTTTTCCAGATGTAATTACTATTGCCTCTCCCACAGCTATACAATTCCCCTTTCTAACTTTGTTAAATTAGGTCTAAGATGAGTGAGAAGTTGCAGGCGATCGACAACAATGTGATTGTTCTCATTAATATACGCACATTCTGCCGCCTCCGCTCCGTCTTCTTTCTCTTCCGGAGCCCGCATTGCCACATCACTAATTCGAAGTTGCATCGGGTTCATAACAGATGCAGCGATTACAGCATCCGAATCCCCATAATACCCAGCATGTGCAATTCCTCTTAATGATCCTACGACAAAAATATTCCCCCCAGCGATAACCGTTCCGCCTGGATTAACATCTCCAATTAACAACAAATTTCCTTTTACATGTAAAACTTGTCCAGAGCGAACAATTTTGGAAATAGGGACAATTTCTGTTTCTTCTTTCCAAGCTATTGCTTCTGCTTTAGTGATAACATCACTTTCAATTGAATCCACAACAAGATTCTTTTTATTACGAATTAACGTACGAATCTCTTCTTGTTGGACTTCTGTTAAATAACGATTTCCTACTTTCACATGCACTTCAATTAAAGAGCGCCCATCACCATCGTAGTAATGTGTAGAAAGTTTTTCGTCTAATTCCATCAATAATTCTGAGAATGAACAACAATCATCTAAATGAAGCGTTATCCCATCTTTTGTCCCTTTTATCGTTACATTTTGTTGCTTTTTTTCTTCCACTAAAGTTCACCCCACCGATTCAATTCGACATAAAATTAGAAAATCCTTTTTTCTTTTTCTTCCATCGCTTTTGAAAGACGCACTATATATCGTCTCAGTGGGAAACAAACTATCAATAAGAAAATAGCATTTAACAATAAAGTAGAAAGGAGACGATCTGTGAAAAAGACATACGCTGGCATATGAGTACGTCCTAATAAAGTTAAGAATCCATACACATAATACTCTAGTGCTACAACGCTAGCTAATATGATAGAAACAACAATAAATAAATTCAATTGTAGTACTTTCATCACACTATATACTAAATAAGCTAAAATCGGATAAGCAAAAATATATATCCCGACAAGTTCTGTGTATACGGTATCAAATAAGAAGCCAAATAATAGTCCGTAATAAATCCCTTGGACCGGACTATAATACACTGTAATAAAACATAAGACGATTATAAAGAAATGCGGTGCTGCTATGCTGTCTTTCCAAAATACATCCGTTGGAACAACAGTAGCAAACATATTTTCAAATAGAAACACAAAAAGGAGCAAAAGAGGAAGAGCTGCTCTTTTTAATATCTTCATCATCTCTTCTTCTCCTCCTATTCTAATGGCGCTGAAGGTGTTGCACGTTTAGCAACCGTAATATGCTCTACGTCATTTAAATCAGCGGCAGGTTTTACATAAGCTGTTTTTGTTAAGCCATATGCATCCGGCTGAACTTCAACGATTTTTCCAATTACAAGACCTTTCGGGAAAATAT
The DNA here is from genome assembly GCF_022663075.1 of Bacillus cereus group sp. BfR-BA-01441. NCBI lineage: Bacteria > Bacillati > Bacillota > Bacilli > Caryophanales > Bacillaceae > Bacillus > Bacillus cereus group sp. BfR-BA-01441. The sequence continues at coordinate 92,371 of NZ_JAKUEU010000009.1, read as the reverse complement.
CACCCAGTCCAGATGTTACAACTAGTTGATCTTTCTCTACCGGTGCATCAGAGCCAATCTTTGTGAAAAGAAGTAATTGCTTTTCTTTGTCATAACCTTCAATCAATCCAAAGATTTTCTCTTGCCCTTGTACAATAGCAGAAACGCGATTTGTTCGGCTCATAGAACTTAGTAATTCTACTGATGATGTAAACTGAGATACACTTTTCACTCTTCCAACTAACCCTTGTGAAGTTACTACAGCCATATCTTTTTTAATTCCTTGCTGTGCCCCTTTATCAATTCCAATTAAATCGTACCATTTATCTGGATTACGAGAAACAACAGTAGCTGGAATTTCAGTATACCCGCTATTTAACTCTTTTTTACCAGTTAGCTCTTGTAACTTCTTGTTATCATCTTCTAATTGTTTTACTTTCCCTGATAGACCTGCATAATTATCTAATTTTGCTTTTAATTCTTTATTCTCTTCATACGTGCGCTTTACATCCTCTACATTTTCGAAGAATCCAGCTACGTATTTCGCTGGCTTTTGGAATACACGTTCTACAACACCGACAGTATCTTTAACAAACTGCTCTGGCCATGTTAAACTGTTCCGTTCTTTCAATGAGATTCCAATCAATGCCACGAGAAGAATAATACTAACCAACAAAACAATTAATCTTTTGTTTAAGAAAAACTGTGGCACGTTCACACCCTCTTAATTTCACTGATTTTTATTTTGCAATATTATCGAGCAGCAGTTTTGAAAAGATCGATATTGTCTAATGCTTTACCTGTTCCAATTGCTACGCAATCTAATGGATCTTCTGCAACAAGAACTGGCATTTTCGTTTCTTCACTAATTACTTTATCTAAATTACGTAGTAATGCCCCGCCACCTGTTAATACGATACCGCGGTCCATAATATCAGCCGCTAATTCAGGTGGAGTTTTTTCTAACGTATTTTTAACTGATTCTACAATCGCATCTACTGTATCTTTTAATGCATCTGCAATTTCTTCTGGCTGAATTAGTACTGTTTTTGGTAAACCACTTACTAAATCACGACCGCGAATTTCCATAGGCTCGATACCTTCTGGCTCGCCTGCAGAACCAATTTCTAATTTTAATGCTTCAGCTGTTCTTTCACCGATCATTAAGTTATAGCTTTTCTTAATGTACTGAATGATTGAATCGTCCATATCATCACCAGCAACACGGACTGACTGGCTTGTTACAATACCACCTAGAGAAATAATTGCAACTTCTGTTGTACCGCCACCGATATCAACAACCATACTACCAGTTGGTTCCCAAACAGGTAAGTTTGCACCAATTGCTGCTGCAAATGGCTCTTCGATAGGATAAGCATCACGAGCACCCGCTTGACGAGTCGCATCGATTACTGCACGTCTTTCTACAGCTGTAATACCAGATGGTACACATACCATTACATACGGCTTACGTGAGAAGAAACCGTTTGATTTTTGAGCTTGTTGAATGTAATATTTCATCATTGTTGCAGTTGTTTCATAATCAGCAATTACACCGTCTTTCATCGGGCGAAGTGCCACAACGTTCCCTGGTGTACGACCAATCATTTGTTTTGCATCGCTACCTACAGCAACGATTTGTTTCGTATCAGTTTGTAACGCAACTACTGAAGGTTCACGTAAAACTACACCTTTTCCTTTTACATATACAAGCGTGTTCGCAGTTCCTAAGTCTATTCCAAGATCGCGAGTAAATCCACCAAATCCAAACATATTATTTATCTTCCTTTCTTGTTTTCACGGACTCATTTTTTCTTACTTTATATTATAAAAACAGTACGTTTTTTATATCTTTATCCTTTTTGTAGATAAATTTCTACAAAAAACTCATAAATCACATTATAAAACAAAATAAGTAAAAAGCATAGTCTTAAATATGACCTTTTTCCTTTAAACTCACGAATTTATGGTCACCTATTATAATATGATCAAGCACTTCAATTCCGATAATCTGGCCGCATTCTACTAAGCGTTTTGTTACTGCAATATCTTCACGGCTCGGCGTTGGGTCTTATCAATAGTGAATTTCAAAAAAAACTTTCAAATCAGCCTTCTAACTTTGAGTACATGTCTTTAAAGAAGAGTTACATCTTGAATTATTTCACATCACTTTTCACATATTTAAAATATTTTTAGGGAAGTATTCTTACCAGAAGGTTCTACATCTTCATTTTAAATACGTATACAATCGTATACATGATGGAAAACCACAAAAACACACGAGGTGATATAGATGGCAGAAACATTTAGAAGGGGAAAAATAATTGATCACACTAAGCGCCTTATTTCCCGAAAAGAGATTATTGCCAGTCAACTTATACAAAATGAGTTTTCTTGTATGCGAGATAGTCTTTTGGGTCAAGTTCAATGTCTAGATTTTATAATACACGAATTGATTATAGAATTTGATCTTAAAAATGAATTATAAAAGAACTATATGCATATTCTTTATGAGTATGAAGACAACCTGTATACATATGTATACTTTAACATCAAACATATTTTTAACATAATTCCTCAAAAAAAACCCTTCTTATAACTAATATTAAAAGAAGGGATTGAAACTTTTTTGCTTTATATTCTTATTTAAAATTTAAAACCGAAAAATCTATTTACTTCTTCTTCAGTTCGGTCTAATTTTGCTACAATACATCTATTTTGTTCAAAAAACTTTAAATCCTCTTCTAATAATTCGCTTTTATTAAGAGTTACAAAATATTGTCCACTACCTACTTTGTGTAGCTCCTCACCAATGACTCTTAATAATTTACCCTTTACATGATCATCCGGTTTTGAATAAGAACCATCATGAATTAGAAACTCTATAGGCTCGTTTTGTTCTCTCCTATACAAGAACCATGTTAAGTCAAACATATTTACTTTCATATGTAGTCTGCCATGTGACTTCTCATCCGGGATTGAACAACTTACTTTCAGCCTACCTAGGGTAGCATTTTTAATCCTATTATCATATTCAAAGTCTAGGAAACCATTTTGATTATACGTAACTTGCATTAGATTATTGAAAATTTCTTGTAATCGTTCTTTTTGTTCATTATACGAGGTAACTTCATCATAATTCATTGAGTTTATTCTTAGTATCTCTTGTTGAATTTCATTGATCTGATCATTTAATGTATTCATTTTATTATAGTCTTTGATGCGTAATTTAATTTCAGTTAGCTCAACTTCTTTTTCCCTACGATCATTCATTAAAATCGAGAGGTCTTCAATAAATTCATTCGTATTGAGCATTTGCGTACTTGTTTCTAATTGCACCTCTAATTCAGCTTTGAGTTCATAAAGCTTTTTTAACTTGGACTGTAAATTTTCTATTTTATTATTAAAGTATTTCCCTCTACTTTCTACCATAAAATCATAGAACTCTTTAACTTCTTGATAATTCTCTTTAACCTCAGTTGGAAAGAATCCTACTAATTCCTCATAAAACTCTTCCACATCATCTAATTTTTTTATTTCATTGACTTTATCTACTAGGTTGTCTATATTTTTTTTATATTGATTACAAATATGTTCGTACTCAAATATTGTATCCTGTACTTCATTTAAAGTTTTTTTCACCTTTGAATACTCAACCGTATTCTCATTGTATCGTTTTACTGTTTTCGCTTGCTCTATTAAAGAGTTTAATTCTTCTATTTCCTTAATAAATTCTTCTTCTCTAACCTTTAGTTTTCCGATGTCACCTGTTAAAGATTCGATTAGTTTAATTTCATTATTAAGCTTTTCTATTTCCTTATTCAAAACTTTAATTTTATTTTCTGTCTCATACGGCATTTTAAAAAGATATGCTAATAGCATGTATTGTTTAAGTGCTGCCCTATTAGGAAGTACAATATCATTAAATCCCGTTTTCTCATCTCGAATAATATATTCCCTTAGACCTGCAAAAGTAATTTTTTTATCACTGTTATCTAGTACAAAGCTCTCTATAGCTTTTTTATAATCCGTAATCTTTATTTTTTCCCAGTCATTTATATCAAAAGATACTTTTTCTAAACGTAGAATATAGCCATTGCGTGGACTAGTAAACAATCTACCTAAAAATATTGTTTCACCACGTACTTCTACTTCAAGAACAATAAATGGATTTCTCTCAATTAAGATAACGTTATTTTCATAATAATTAGAGATACTTTTCCCTAATAACATTTGTAAACAATCCACCATAGTTGTTTTACCGACACCATTAGTTTCATCTTCGTTTTCTCTTTTTTCCCCTAAAATTATATTCAAACCTTTAGGATTAAATTCATACTCTTTTAATTTTTCCCTGTCACGTAGACTATATATAATCAATTTTTTTAAAATCATTGTTATTTTTTCTCTACCCTTTCTATCATATTATCATTAAATTTAATTTTCCCTATTGTGAACAAGAATGTTAACGCTAAATATAAAACACGCTCTATATTTAAGTTCAAAGTAATATCTTGTTTTTTTATAAACTCTAAGAAAAGCTCATCTATATGTAGCTTTGAATCACCGATTTGTTCATAAAGAATTTTAGCCGTAAACATCACGTTTTCTTCAACTGTACTTTGTTTATTTAACAGAAAATATTTCATAGCTAACCTTTCCTTTTTATCGAAGTTTAAATTAATATTTTTTAAAAAAGGAACCACTACATTTTTTGAATTAGTAGTAACGGCTTTATTTTTTTTAAAATATGCATAAATCGAATCTCTAAGTATACAATCTGCAGTAAGTCTTAAGCCCTCCATTCTACATTACTATCTCTCTTTTATCGTCATTAAATATTAGACATTTGTATATAACCCAGCTGGTTAGTATCTTTATATGCCTTTTTACTCGTAATTTAGAATAAGAAAAATAACTAGCATATTCTTCTGTTAGTTGCTCAACTAATTTTATAAAAATTTCATCACCCGTTTTACATTGGTGATGAATCAATAAATACTTATCGCTAATTTCCTCCGTTATCAATTCTTTCTTATCAGATGAAACATATGATGTAGAGGACATAATCTTCTCAATTATATCAAAGTACCTCGAGTAAGTATCAAAATTTATCTGGAAGGTTTCACTACAAACCATATTTGTAAATTTGTCTTCTAAATCTACTTTATAATCAAAACTTCCTCCTGTATGCTTTTGAGAAGCTATACTCTCATGTAGATCAATAATAAAGTTTTTAAACTCATTTTCATCTACTTCTAAAGAGTCTCCTTTATATACCCCCAATTCAGCTAATACTTCAGGTACTTTTTTTTTATTTAATCTTTCTACGGTATGGTTTAATGTACCGCTCCTCACTCTTCTACCTACTTGATTATCTACAGCCCAATATTCTGCAGAATTATTCCATATATGATATCTGACATTAGTTTGACCATTTTCTAAATTTACCTCAACGTCTACAAATCCTGGTGTTGCATACTCATCACTCATTACAGCACCACTCACCAATTCAAGGAATGGTGCATCTCCATGATTTGCACTTACGTTATATGAGGGATCATGAACATGTCCAGATAAATATAAGTCGACGTTGTAGTCAACAAAATTACTCATCATTGCATTTCTGTCTGCTTCACAAAGACACCCAAGTGTGTGATGCCCAATTGCAATATTCAATACTTTTTCATCTTTAGTTTGTCTTAATTCTCTTATAACTTTATAGAACTTATTAATATCAACTAATAAATGCCCTTCTTCACCATTTTTACCTGAAACTAAGCAAGTATTAATGTGAAAAACGTTATATTTATCGGATTTTTTTATGAAATGTAGCTCTTCCTGCGGATATTCTTCTCCTAAATAACTACTATAAAATTTAAAAAATTCTTCTTGTCCCTGTAATAAAGTAGAATACATTTCTCCGTTTAATTCATCAGACGCATCTTTTTTCCCTTGCATATTATCAATTATGAAACCCCTTACTTGTTTAGAGCGGTTAACATCATGATTGCCTGGTATAATGTACATACTTTTCTTTGTAAGATTTGTACTTTTTAAAACGTCATCTAAAAATTCTTTGACATCCGTAGTGTATCCTCTTCCTTGATGAGTAATATCACCAGTTACAACAAAAAAGTCTATTCCATTCTCCTTGTTTAATTGCTCGAGATACTCTGATAATGAATCTCTCATTCGCATTATATTATAATTTTGATATTGAAAATGAATATCTGATAATTGGATAAAATGAACTTTCAACCTCAAACCCCTCTTCTCTAAAACCTCTTTTTATATTAATTATATTATCTTAAATATATCATATATGTTCCCTAACAAGAACGAGATTTGCCTCATAAAAAATATAAAAAGATGCACAAAACCCCCATTTTGTTAAGCCTATATAAAGTCAATTAGTTAGCTATGTATAAATCATTATTTATAATAAAAAGGGGCAAACCTTTGTATGTGTTTGCCCCACTAAATTTACTCTAATACCATAAAAAAGGACCGAGGAATATCTGTTATTTCACAAACGAAATGGAGAATAGTTTTTACACCACGTATTAATTCATCATTATTATTAAAAATTTTATTAAGGTATAACCTATCCAATGGTTTTGATTGTAATTCATATTCCATAAGACTTACATCAATAAATCTTAATACATCTGTATATTGATTAGGATATTTGTTAATTCTTAAAATTAATTCAAAAAGTATCGGCGCATAATTTGGAGGAGTAATGTTGATTACTGGCATTTCGACTGGAATTTCGATATCTGGTTTACTTCTTTTAATCATACTGTATGCATATCTGAAAGCAGCATCAAATATTTCTTTTCGTTTTTTGTTTGGGATATCGCCTGAAGAGAGCGCATCAAATATTATTTCCTTCTTCTCTTCGTCTTTGAAATACAGTGTTTCCTTTACTATTGTTAAAATAGCTGACGTAAGGAGCGTAATAAGTTCATAAATTGCCATTTTAATTATTCGTTTTACTTCTGGGTCCGAATGAACTCCGTATCCCAAGTACAAATCTTTTATTCCAGTTATTGTTTTTTTTAATTGACTATAGCAGTCAAGCACCCAAAAATCTGTAGAAATAAATTTCGCTATTTTTTTATATAATCCGATTGTAGGAACATTAATGTTAGAAAGCTTATTTAGATAACCTAACTGTTCATAAGGGTTCCAGGATCCTTTCCAATCATTGAAGGCAATATTGTAATTACCTTCTAATCTTTCTATTAAATTAACATCTAATATTCTGATATTTGATTTACCAGCATACTGTTTTACAGTTGTCCTTACGTTGGGAGCTACAAATAAAACCTCATCTATATTGGCTTCCTCTTTTACACCCTTGATCCAAGATATCCTCTCATGTACCCTTACACTACCCGATTTGCAATCAGCCCATAATGTTTTAGTTGAAAAATTATTTAAAACTGAAATCCCGTAAACATCTAGGTCTGTAATAGGATCGGCACCGTCATCTATTGATGATTTAATAAATACATTGGTTTTAGGAAAATACCCCATATGAAATAGAAGTCTTTTTATTCTATATTCCAGCAAATCACCTTTAGGTATCTTTATGGTTGACGATTTCCCTTTACTATCACCCTTTATTTTCACTTCATTTCTTTTTACTTCTGTACCTTTAGAACCTTCGGTATTAAAGGTTCCTTGACTTGACTCCATTTTAGTGTGTTTTTGTTTATCATTATCACTCATTGTATATTCTCACCTCTCAACTTCTTAAGAGCTTCCTCCTCTAATTCCCTGGATGATTCTGATAATTCACCTAAAATTGCTCTATTATGCTCAGGAGTTATAAATCCTCCTGCATCCATCATAGATGAAAAATCATTAATTCCTCCATAATCATTCATTATAAAATCAGGATTGGAGATTATATTTAAAGTATTTTGTGCTATGTCTTCCTTGACAATTTCTAAACATGGACCAGTTCTAGCTCCATAAAAACCAGGTACTGTTTTGGTAACTACCCTTACAATCCCCTTCTTCTCAAGCAAAGTATAATCTGTTGCATTTGCCGAGTGAGGTCCAATAAATCCTGTATTAAGAAGTTTTGAAAGGAATTTTACTGGATCAGTAATCGTTGAATACTCAGTATAATTTTCCCCGAATCTAATAGATGCAAGTAATAATTTAACATCGTCTAAGATATCATCGTTATACATTAGATTATCTACTTCTAATAGTTTAGAACTAAATCCAAATTCTTTTTGAATGCCTCTATTTGAAATTATCGAGGTGGGATTAATCATTCCTGTTCTTTTAGCTGTTTTAATTATTTCTTCCGCTTCTTTAGGTAACCATTCCATAGGAATCCCTTGATGCCCTTGAATTTTTGCAATTATTTGCTTAAGAGTTTCTTTTTCTGTAATACCAAGAGAAGAAACAGCTAGTGCAATTTTGTCATGGTTGTATCCCCAAACATATTCATTGCTTATGATAGGATCTGAATGTTTGCTTTTGTTAACCATCGTCAATAACTTATATTCTTGTTGAAGAATTAAAGAAAGTTTAATGCTTTCTTCTTTAAAGCCTTTAGCTGCTAAAATTTGAATCAGTTCATTTTGAAAGTAGGGGATTCTTTTCGTCTCATCCATTGCTTCTATAGAGGAGAGTTCAATTTCATTTGGATTTAAATTCTCAAATAACTTTCCAGTGGTCTCTAATATCGAATTATTGGAAAGCAGATATTCTTGAATACCAACAATATCACCCTTAACATCCTTGATTAGCTCTACCCTTTTGTCGGATGCCTTTTCAATGTCCGGCAAAATAATTCTTTCTAGCTCCGCCCGGCTAACAATTCCTACACTTTCAGCCATTTGTTGAAGTTTATCCATATTAGTTATTCTGTCATTGCCCCTTATAACCCCTAGAAACCTTCCCGCTTTACCAGCAGTGTTTAAATTACCTAATCTTCCCAATCCAGGACTCTCTTGAGCATACAACCTTAAGTGTTTTTGTGTCGCAATTGCCCAATACCCCTGTTTGACTCCTTCTGTTTCCATTTTATTTACCCCCAAAATTAAGTTTTATAATTATCACAACATTGATTAAATTATATCACTTAATCCAATATTTGTTATATGTGAAGTTAAGTGATTCAGATTTTTAATTAGAAAAATTAATAGTCTTTTTACTAAGGGGTAAGTGTAATAATATAGCAATAGTTGCCTTCTTCTATACAGGCAAAAAGCTTTATGGGGGCAATTAAACAATGCTGTATTTTAAAGTTTAACTTTAAGGATAAAGCTTGTAGTCCTGTTAAATCACGGTTTGTCACGTTTATAAATCTATTAAGAAACATTTATAGGCTCCTTAGCGCACAATTTTCCTAAAAGTTAATATCCATATTGCTCTAAAGACACCTATCTTTAATTACTTTGGCTATAGACTTGTCCATATAACTCCTGAATTTGCTTTTTTAAAATCTTATTTTCTTCTTCTAAAACTTTTAGCCTGTTCTTCAAAGTTTTGATTAAAACTTCTTCTGATCGTGGACTTTTATGTTGATTAACAACAACCTTCCTTTTGATTTGTTGTCCTCTTAATAATTCAATTCTTTCCCTTACACCTTCTTGTTTGTATAACCAAGACTTTGAAACACCCGCAACTTTAGATACTGTATTAAAATTAATTGTTTCCCCACTCAACGCTAACTGAGAAATTACTCTGTCTACTTTTTCTTTTGTTTTTTTTGATTTTTCTTTAGCCAAATGAACAATTGATTTGGTATTTCTTTTATGTTCAACCATATCATTCTGTCTCCTTTAAAGAATGGATAATATGCTCTAATTTTTCTTTTACACGCTTATTTGTTTCAATTTGCCGTTGCCATTGATTTTTCATTGCATAAGTTAGTAGCTCTTCCGTTCTGTTTAAATGTTCTTCATGTTCTTTTAAGAACTTTTTACTAGTACAAAAGTGTGTACAATCCAAACAAGCATTAGCATGTGGACAGGGCCCTGTCACTATAGGTAGACGACAGTATCCATTTGGCAATACCTGTGCATTAATATTCTTTTTAAACCATTGAAAATCTGTAGTGTTAACTTCTCCTTTTTCAAAGTCAACAAATTCTCCTTCTTTAGTCACTAACCTCTCTTGAAATTTTTCAAATTCTATCTTAAGAGTTTCATCAAAAATATGAGCATATCTACTTGTCATTTCAGGAGATTCGTGACCAAGAAATTTTTGTACAATGTGCTGTGGTACTCCATTGTTAATCATTTTGGTTCCAACTGTATGTCGGAAAGCATGCGCATGAAATCTAAACACTTTCCCTTGTCGATCAACAATTTCCTCTTCCACGGCTAAATCATTTAACGCTTTTCTAAATGTGTCTTGTTTTAAAGGCAACCCTTGCTTAGTAGCAAATAAATACTCACAGGATGGATCTGTATATTTTTCATGTACCTGTATTAATTCTGCTACCTCTTTAGAGATAGGAATAATATGATCCTTTTTCATTTTCCATTGATAATACTTTAAGAAATAATCTCCGTCCTTATCCTGTAATAAACAATCTTTTTTCAAAGAACATAACTCACTAATTCTCATACCACACTCTTGAATAATCATTACCATAGTTGCAATATATTTAGGTAATTTATCCAATTTCTTATTTAATTGTTCCAGTACATAATCATCAATAAACCTTGGAGTCGGTCTGACCATTTTAGGGTAATCTTCTGGGTATATTAGTGTTTTTTGAGGAATATCCTCCCAGTCAAAACGTTGTATCGATGAAAAAAACATTTGAATTGCACTAATTTTTCCCCTGATAGTTGATGATGCTAACCCCTGCTCATTCAGAACTCCAATGTATTCCTCCATAATTTTTCTCGTTATCTGCTTAATTTTTCCGATATGAGGGAATTGGTCGTGTAAAAAGTTAAAAAAAACTCTCAAACTTTGTGCTATATCTGATACATGACTAAAACTATCTGTGTTTAATTTTAATTGACAATACCGTTTTACAATTTCTTTAAAATAATGATTTTTATAGCCCTTAAAATTTATTAAATATCCATATTGTGTTGGATTGATTTTTTCCTTAGGTAAATTCAGCTTCCGCCTATCCCATACATCCTTTTCTAACTCTTTACCATCAAAATAATAGTCTTCATAAAATTCCATAAATTGCTTCAACATTGTAATATAATAAGAATTTGCTTCAACTTTAATACGTTCTTGTTTCGCTGTTACTTTATAATTAGTTGTTGTGGTCCGTATGCCCTGTTTCACGAGATACATTCGATATTCACTTAATGCTTTTTCAATGGGGATTTCTGTAATAGTTTTAACATCTGGATATCGCGATATAAAAAACTTCAACATTCGACCAATAACTGTACCTTTTCTAATCCATACAGTTTGTGCACTCCATATTTCATTTTTTATATGATAGAAAAAAAAATATTTTAGCTCAATTTTTAACCAGATATTTTCTATGTCCTGAAAATTCACCCATCTAATACGAACTGCTTTACGTTTAGCTATCTCCATAGCGGAAGGATGTGGGCACTTTCTAATATCCCACCGATCATCTTTCCAAAAACCCTTTAACTCTTCACTCATTTCTACTATTTTTCTGTGAATAATCGAACTTTCTAAAATTTTCTGTTTTTTAGAAGTAAGCAAGACTATTTTCTCCTTTTAAGATACTTTTGATATTCCTGTTTCATATCATCATCTGAAAGATGCACATATGTCCGTAAAGTAGTTTGAACTGCAGCATGACCTAATCGTTTTTGCACATAAGAAACATCCCAACCATTTCTAACTAGCTCCGTTGCATGAGTATGACGAAACATATGTGCATTAAACTTAATGCCTGTCTTTTTAGATAAACGTCTAATTAAGTCTAGTACACTCTGATATTTCATTGGTTTTCCAAAATAAGATTTCTTAAAATTTATGAATACATAAGCATGTTCCAGTTCTTCAGGGTATTCATAAATAAGATAATCAGTATATAATTTCATAAGCTCTTTACTAACATGAATTATACGTTCTCTTTTGGATTTTATATATGATTCATTCAAAGATATCTCTCTCGGTGTAATTTTCACTTGATTATCCCACGTTATAATATCCTCTATTTGAAGGTTTAAAACTTCGCCTATACGAAGTCCTCCTTCATACATTAACATCATTATTAGTTTGTCCCTTAAGCAATTACACGCTCCTATAATATTCTTCACTTCTGGCTCAGTAAGTGTTTTTATTCTTTTCTTTTTCACTCGCAACTTTAAAATATTTTTCTTACCTTTTTTATTTTTGCTAATATGGTGAAGAAATCCTTTAAAATCCCTTCCTCTCGCTTCTTTAAATACATTAATTCCTTCATATTGTTCAGATCGAGCTAAATACTCAAAGAAACTTAATACTGCATTTAAAATAGCGTTTATAGTAGTTTCTTCTCTTATTGATTCTAAAGGTTGAAAATTGAATACACTTTGATTTTCTAAAGGATTTCTCAACCATCCAATAAATTCTACTAATCCTTCAAGTCGTACTTGATTAAGCTTGATATTTTTTCTTTCAATAAATTCATAAAATAATTTCAAATGATAACAATATGTCTTAATTGTATTTGGTGCTTTGCCTGTATTATCTAAATACTTGATAAACTCCATAACCGGAATTACCATTTTGTATTGACTATCTAATAATATATAAAGTGGATAAGATTTCCCCTTTACTTCTATCCGTTGTACCTTCATATTTACCTCCTCTTTGAATACTTTATATAGTATCAATTTTAACTACATATATTTATTATATAAAGTAATATAAAAAGTACGTTCCCCTACTTTACTACTTTATAATCTATGTTTTATTATACTATGGATAAGGGATCTCCTGAGGGATGGTTATGAAGACATATGATAGAGGCTGCTGCACGACGGAAGGCTTCTTTAAAAACTTCCCTCGGGTGTACAATTGACGTGTTTAAACTTCCAATAAAGATCGTTTGCCTATGTATAACTTGATTTTTTGTATTTAAATATAAACAAACAAAATGCTCTTGTTGTAAAAAACGCATTTCTTCCATCATGTATTTCGCACAATCTTCTGGACTTCGAATACTATATCTATTTTGATATTCTAAACGTACCATTCTTCTGCCTAGTTCAAAGGCTGCCATAAGTTGCGATGCCTTTGAAATCCCAATACCATGTATACTAATTAGCTCTTCTAATGTTGCATCTTTCAACATACGTAAGCCATCAAATTGATGTAAAATTTTATCTGACAACTTTAAAACTGTTTCTTCTTTAGAACCTGTTCTGAGTAACACTGCGAGAAGCTCTCGATTTGATAAACTTCCAGCACCTTCTAACAATAAACGCTCCCGTGGCTGTTCTTCTCTTACAACATCACGAATACCGTTCATCTCTCCACCCCTTTATTTGTTCTCTCAAAGAAAACCCCATGCAATTTTACGCATGGGTTACATCAATATCAAATTGTTTTAATTCCCGAACGAGACGTGCAATTGGTAAGCCAACTACACTATAGTAGTCCCCTTGAATATTTTGAACGAAAATAGATCCTTTACCTTGAATCCCATAACTACCGGCTTTATCAAGAGGTTCTTTCGACGCGACGTATGTATCAATTTCCTCTTCTGTTAACTCCCAAAATGTAACTTCTGTACGCTCATAAAAAGTAACCGTTTTTTCTTTTGCTATAATTGCAACACCTGTATACACTTCATGTGTTTTCCCTGATAGTAATTGCAACATCTCTTTCGCCTCATCCTCATTAGAAGGCTTACCAAGAATACGCGACTCATATGTAACAATTGTATCTGCACCTAACACAATGTGATCACTATTATTTTCTGCCACCGCTGATGCTTTTTGCAAGGCAAGCGACATTACAATATCAGAAGGCGATGAATATGCACCAATTGTTTCCTCTACTTCACTTACAACGATTTCAAATGGCACACTAGCTAACTCAAGCAATTCCTTCCTCCGAGGTGACCCTGAAGCTAAAATTATTTTTCTCATATTTTCTCCTTCCTTTCTCACATGAAGCAGAACAATTTATATTAATCGTATCAAAGGAATAGTTTGTCCACAAATGAAAGAAATATTAATTTCTCTAACTAAAATAACACTTCTTTATTGCATACGATTATATTCCTGTCATAGAGAAAGCACTTTGCTCTAAATTCAAAAGAAAAGAAAGAAGTACATGTACTTCTTTCTTACTCATTTTATTATCCTATCATTTCACTTTCTACGAAACAATTTTTTCATACGAGAGTAAACCATCAATAATAACTTGATTTAATTTCGCCAAAGATTCCTTATCCATCTTCCCATCTTTTACTGTTTGTACAGCTACCGACGTATACATATACAGTTTCTTTGCTTCTTCTTGTTTCATACTTTTCCCTTCTTTTTCAACCTTTTTCCATTCTTTTTCAATTACTTCTATATCTTTTGCGCTACTTTTTCCACCAACTTGTACGCTAGAAGCATATTTTGCTAAATGAGTGTATAATGGCTGCACTTTTGTTAAAAATGTTCCTACTTCTTTATCATCTTTCAGCAATGCTTTATCTGTTATATCCCAGTTCTTTTTTAAAACGGAGACACCATCATTTTTATACTTAGTCATTAATTGATCTATAGACTGTTCATCGCTAGCAATACCAACAACTATTGCATACTTATCACCGCTCGGTCTCAAAGCACCAATGCCCCCATTGCCTTTCCATTCTTCAAGAGCTGCCTGTCCCTTTTCTTCAGAAGAATAAAGCCCCCCTTGAACAAAAAATAATTTCATTGGATCCAATGACGTTCCTGCTTGTGCTTTTTGTTTTTCTTCTTTCGGTGCTGGTGTTTGTTCTGCCGTTCCACCCACCTTTGATTCTCCATTTCCAGTCGGCCTTGAAGCTGTCACTTCACTTCCTCCTGTCGTTCCTTGTCCAGTAAGTAAATGAAGCATCCCCATTCCAAACGCCGTACCGATAATGATTGCAGTTGCAACGATTACAATTAATGTATTACTCCACTTCTTTCGGTATTTTTCCACAGACATTGATTTCGCTTTTTGAAACGGAACAACATTTTTCGGTCGTTCACTTTCTACTACCATCCATTCAAATTCATCTTTCTTTTTTTCCTCATACTTCGCTTCTGTTCCATTCACTTTCACTGAGATCGTTCGTGATTGCTTGTCCATACACTCACACCTCACCTCTTATCGTTGTCCGCATCATATCATATTCATTTCATAAAAAAACGAGATATTTGTCAGAGGAATTCGCCAAATAACCCTATATATTTATCTTATATGTATGCATTTGACTTCATTTGTAGAACAAAAAAACTAGATAGCAAAGACTATCTAGTTTTTCTCGCAAATATATTTTCGTACTTCAGAAATGAAATAAAGAGAACCTGTTATGATAAAAACATCATTTTCTGCTATCATTTCAACTTTTGTATCAATTGCCTCTTTCCAATTTTCAAAAACTAATTTTGATTCTTTCTGTGAATATGATGCAAGCTTATCAGCAGAAATAGCACGATCAAAGGCGAATGTTGTAAAAATAATTTCATCTGCAATGGTTTCTAATTGGCCTACCATGTTATGTAATTGTTTATCACCAAGGGCAGTAAATAACACTATTACATTTTTATCTTTGTAATGCGCTTCTACTGTTTTCACAAGGCTTTCGATACCTTCTGGATTATGAGCACCATCTATAATAATATCTGGATTACTTTGCAGTTTTTCAAAGCGCCCCACCCAATACGCTTCCTGTAATCCAGTTCTTATTTCTTCTTCCTCAATTAAAAATGATAAGTATGTTTTTACATACATGACTGCCATAAGCGCAAGTGCTGCGTTTCCTACTTGGTGGCTGCCTTTCATTGTGATTCGCACATCTTCAAAAGAGGCGAAAGGACAAGTGAAATCGAACTGTTCTCCATCTTCACTAGACTGTTTATGTAATGCTGTAAAATGGTTGCCCATCTCGTATAAGTTTGCATGATTTTCCTTTGCAACATTTTGAATGACTTGCAAAGCTTCTTCATCTTGTACACCAGTAATTACCGGCACGCCAGACTTAATAATCCCCGCCTTTTCATATGCAATTTCTCCTAGTGTATTTCCTAAAATATGCATATGATCGTGACCGATATTCGTAATAATCGTGAGAACAGGGTGTATAACATTGGTAGAATCAAAACGTCCACCAAGCCCTGTTTCAAATAAAACAACATCACAGAAATTGAATTTTCCGAAATAGCAAATCGCCATAACAGTAATAATTTCAAACTCTGTCGCTTCCCCTAAATCCGTTTCATCTAGTTTTTCCACGACTGGTTTTACCAGCTTTACAAGTTCAGTAATCTCTTCGTCTGCAATTGGTGTTCCATTCACACTAATGCGTTCATTAAATGATTCGATGTAAGGAGAGGTAAACGTTCCTACCTTATATTTCGCGCCTTCTAACATGTAACGCATATATGTTAACGTTGAACCTTTTCCATTTGTACCAGCAAGATGAACACATTTGATATGACGCTCTGGATTTCCAAGTTCTTCTAACATCCATCTCATTCTTTCTAATCCTGGCTTAATTCCAAATTTCAATCGGCTATGGATCCACCCTATCGCTTCTTCGTATGTATGTATCACGTATGCTTTTCCCCTTTCAAAAGACAACTTTCATAGTTCTATTATACGCAAAGAAAAGAGACTCACCAATATAGTGAGTCTCTAAAAACATTTTTACTTTTCAAGATCTGCTAGACGTTGACGAACTGCTTCGCGTTTTTCTAGGTAATCTTGCTCTTTCGCACGCTCTCCTTCAATAACCGCTGCAGGAGCTTTCGCTACGAAACCTTGGTTAGAAAGTTTCTTCTGTACACGTTCTACTTCTTTATCGAACTTCTCAAGTTCTTTCTCAAGACGAGCTCTCTCTTCATCAAGATTGATAAGATCAGCTAACGGTAAGAATAACTCTGCACCTGATACGATTGCAGTCATTGCCTTTTCTGGCGCTTGTAAGTCTGTTTGAATTGTTAATTCGCTTGGGTTACAGAAACGCTCAATGTAAGAGCTGTTTTTCGTAAGTTGAGCAAGTACAGCCTCATCTTTTGCTTTAATTTGCATTTGAACTTTTTTGCTCATTGGCGTATTTACTTCTGCACGGATGTTACGAACAGAGCGAATGATATCAACTAGAAGGTGCATTTCTGCCGCAGCCTCCGTATCTTGTAAATCTTCGCGAACTGTTGGCCACGCAGCTACTGTAATAGACTCGCCTTCATGCGGTAAATGTTGCCAAATTTTCTCTGTTACGAATGGCATGAATGGGTGTAATAGACGCATTGTTTGATCTAATACGTAAGCTAAAATAGAACGAGTTGTTTTCTTAGCTGCTTCATCTTCACCGTATAGTGGAAGTTTCGCCATTTCAATATACCAATCACAGAAATCGTCCCAAATGAAGTTGTATAATGAACGACCAGCTTCACCGAACTCATATTTATCCATGTTACGTGTTACGCTTTCGATTGTTTCGTTTAAGCGAGTTAAGATCCACTTATCCGCAACTGATTTTTCGCCAGTTAAATCGATTTCTTCATACTTCATATCATCCATGTTCATTAATACGAAACGTGATGCGTTCCAAATTTTATTAATGAAGTTCCAAGTAGATTCTACTTTTTCCATGCTGAAACGTAAATCTTGACCTGGTGCACTTCCTGTTGATAAGAAGAAACGCATTGCATCTGCACCGTACTTCTCGATAACATCCATTGGATCAATACCGTTACCAAGAGATTTACTCATTTTACGACCTTGCTCGTCACGAACTAAACCGTGAATTAATACATCTTTAAATGGACGCTCGCCTGTAAACTCTAAACCTTGGAAAATCATACGAGATACCCAGAAGAAGATAATATCATAACCCGTTACTAGTGCATCTGTTGAATAGTAACGTTTGAAGTCTGCTGAATCTTCATTTGGCCAACCAAGTGTGGAGAATGGCCATAATGCTGAACTGAACCATGTATCAAGTACATCGTTATCTTGATTCCAGTTTTCAATATCTGCTGGTGCTTCTGTACCTACGTATACTTCACCAGTTTCTTTATGGTACCAAGCTGGAATACGGTGTCCCCACCATAATTGACGAGAAATACACCAGTCATGAATATTTTCCATCCAACGTAAATATGTGTTTTCAAAACGCTCTGGTACGAACGTTACTTTTTCTTCTTCTTTTTGTTGAAGCGCTACTGCTTTTTCAGCAAGTGGAGCCATTTTTACGAACCACTGTGTTGATAAATAAGGCTCAACAACCGCACCGCTACGCTCACTATGACCTACTGAATGCATATGTGGCTCGATTTCTACTAATACGCCAGCTTCTTGTAAGTCTTTTACTAATTCTTTACGGCATTCGAAACGATCCATACCGTTATACTTACCAGCTTTTTCGTTCATCGATCCATCTTCGTTCATTACTAAGATGCGTGGTAAGTCATGACGGTTACCTACTTCAAAGTCATTCGGGTCATGAGCTGGTGTAATTTTTACAACGCCCGTTCCGAAATCTTTTTCTACGTACTCATCAGCAATAATCGGAATCTCACGGCCTACGATTGGAAGTGTAACTGTTTTTCCGATTAAATGTTTGTAACGATCGTCTTCTGGATGAACTGCTACTGCTGTATCACCAAGCATCGTTTCTGGACGAGTAGTAGCAAGACGAATGTGACCAGAACCATCTGTTAACGGATAGTTCATATGGTAGAATGCACCTTGAACTTCTTTATGAATTACTTCAATATCAGAAAGAGCTGTACGTGTTGCTGGATCCCAGTTGATGATATATTCACCACGGTAAATTAAGCCTTTTTCGTATAATTGAACGAATACTTTATTAACCGCATCTGATAAACCTTTGTCTAATGTGAAGCGTTCACGAGAATAGTCTAGTCCTAAACCAACTTTCCCCCATTGTTGACGAATGTGAGAAGCGTACTCTTCTTTCCACTCCCAAGCTTTTTCAAGGAATTTTTCACGGCCAAGATCGTAACGTGAAATACCTTCTTCACGAAGTTTTCCTTCTACTTTCGCTTGTGTTGCGATACCAGCATGGTCCATTCCTGGAAGCCATAGTACATCGTATCCTTGCATACGCTTCGTACGAGTTAAAATATCTTGAAGAGTTGTATCCCAAGCATGACCTAAGTGTAACTTACCAGTTACGTTCGGAGGTGGAATTACAATTGTATACGGTTGTTTCTTCTCGTCTCCTGTTGCTTCAAAATATTTGCCTTCAAGCCACCATTGATAAAGGCCTTCTTCAACGGACATATGATCATATTTAGTTGGTAAATTCTTTTCCGTGTTTGACATTATTTTCCCTCCTTAAAATAAAAAATGTCCCTCATCCAAAAAGGACGAGGGACATCGCGGTACCACCTTTATTTACAAACAAATTCATAATTTGCTTATACTCTTAATTTGATAACGGACAAATCCGTCTTTTCCTAATAAGAACTATTCCGTTCAGAAAAGATGCTCCAGGGCTACCTTCTAACATAACTATCTAGAGAATCTCCCAGCTAATGATTCTCCTCTCTGAAGACGTTTCATGTTATACTCTTCCCCTTCAAGGCATTTATATGATTGTTAATTATTATATACAATAGTGTAAAAAACGAAACCTTATTCGTCAAGATAAATTTAAAACTACAGCTTTTGGTGCCAAAAAGAAGATAAGTAGAATCCTCTACTTATCTTCTTTACCCCGCTATTTGTGGGCAGTAAGACCTCCACCTCAAAACTCAGCTGAAGCAAAGAAGTTAGATGGGAGCCCTGGTGCCCGTAAACGCCCAATTAGTGAAGGCTAATCATCAGCGGGGAATGTTTACTTTATCCGTTCCCTTGCTGGGCAGCTTGTAATTGTGACAGGAAATATTCTATATTGCTAACGAGCCAATGCGATTGTTGCAAACTCTTTACTCCGCGCAGTTCATTTTCCTCGTTACGATTATCTCTTCTTTTCTTATAAGACTGGATTTGCCGAATAAATTGCGATGGATACGTCATATACGCAAACATAAGTAGTTGCTCTTCTTTCGTAAAAGGGAAATTTTTTTGATACATTTGAAACCATTCAAACCGATCACTTCTTGCGATTGGATATGTGTTTAAAGACCGTGAATAAAAACCTACTATATCTTGCACAGGCGTTGCAAACTTCGATTTTTCTAAACTAATAAAATAGCCATTCCGTTCATAGTCAAATAAAAAATGATTCAGTGACACATTACCATGCACAAAAGTAATACGCGTTTTCTCCTTTTCTTTCATCGCATCGTTCCACTCATTTAATTGCTTCGTTGCAAATTCACGCGCTCTCATTACATGATGATAGTACGTACAATATTGCAATTCAAACGGGGACATATACCATTTTGATTCAGATTCTACGAGAAACTCTTCTAACATCTCACCATCATTTTCCCAACGATCGGATATACTTGTATAATGTTTTTCTAAATCTTCTTCCGTATACGTTTCTTCCTTCACAGTTTTTTGATGCAACGTTCCAAGTGTCTGAAACATTTTATGGTATTGATCATTGTCCTCACCGTTTCCTTCTGCACGTTCTAACCAAGGCATTAAATAATAATTATACGTCCCGTCACTTAAAATATAACTTCCATCCGTCGCATGATATATAGGTACATAATTTGAAAAACCTTTCTCCTTCAAATATTGAATATGATGCAGAAAGTTATTCCGCTCTAACTTTCTGCCTTCTATTTTCTTGAGTGCATATGGACCTTGATTCGTATAAATTTTCATTACATTTCCGTACTCTTCCATATGCTGCGTATCCAATCTATATTGCCTCACGATAGGTTCATAGTGATTTCGCAACTCAATATCCATACGAATAACCCTTTCTATTCAAAACATAGCCTCTAAGAAAGGAAGTGAGTGAAAACACTCACTTCCTTATTTCGCCTTTACCCTTGAAACGGGAATATAAATAATTTGCCCCGTATTTAAAAATATATCTTCTGTTTGATTGACACGGTATAAATTTTGTACAGACGTTTCATAACGGTCTGCAATAGATTCAATTGTATCCCCTTCTTGCACGAAATACATTCTTAACTTTGTAAATTCTTCTTCCGGTTCTTTCGTAAATAGTTTTGTTAAATAAAGCGCATTTTCATCTCGCTGTGAGTACTCTTCTTCTTGTTCTTCCTGCTTTTTCGCTTTTTCTTTCTTGAAATCTTTTCGTCCGAACAGTTCAAATTGCGGCGTTGTTTCTTGCTCCTCTTCACGTTCCACAAATTCATGTTCTTCTATTTTCTCTTCTTCTAATTCCTGCTCTTTTCTTTCCTCTAATTGGAACGGTTCAAATGCGTAATCTTCCCACTCATCTGATTCCTTATATGCTGGTTCTTCTACATGCGGCGCCGGTCTATTTTCATCCTCTTGCGCTGAATCTTCTTCTAACTCAACATACACCGTTTCTTCCTCTTCAACTTCATCCTCGCTTCTCTCTTCATCACACAAACCGGTAATAGATATATCCGCTAATAATTGTAAGCAACCATTTTCCTTTAATTCATAATCAAATTCCTCGATTGATACATATAGCTCTTCAATTACTTTCACTCGATTTCTCGGAATTGATATTTCAAGTGGAAAGGAATGAACAAGTTCATTAACCCCATCTTCTCTTGTTTCTACATAATCAATTGACTTTGCTGGCGATAGTTCTCTTAATGAATACGCGGAATCATCTTTTCGTGCAACATACTCTCCCGTTAAATCTAATTGTCCTCTCACGATTACTTCATGATCAAGCTCTTCTATCTCAACGTCTGGATCTAACGAAATTGACAAAAGTTCTTCGACTTCCTGTCCTTTTTGGAACCACACAGATTCTTTTAATGAAAATCGTAATGAATGATCTGCAGCCACTTCTTTTCCCCCTCCCAAACTATATGTCATTACAGATTTATGTGTGGGAAGCTTACTTTATGAATAAAAAAAAATCGCTCCCCTTATGGAGAGCGATTTTCTCTAATACACTACGCTTTTAATTTTGACATTGCAATTTCAGCTGCTGCAATCGTTGCTTCAATATCTGCATCACTATGTGCTGTCGATAAGAATAAACCTTCGAATTGAGATGGTGGTAAGAATACACCTTGTTCTACCATTTCACGATAGTAAGCCGCAAAGAATTCTAAGTTTGAAGATTTTGCTGCATCGTAATTAATAACGGGTTCATCTGTAAAGAAAATACCAATCATAGAGCCTGCACGGTTAATATGATGCGGAATGCCATGTTTTTCAGCTGCTTTACGTAATCCAGCTTCTAACATTTCAGCTTTACGCTCAAATTCTACATATGATTCTGGCGTCAACTGTACTAACGTTTCATAACCTGCCGCCATTGCAAGTGGATTACCTGATAAAGTACCAGCTTGGTAAATCGGTCCGCTTGGCGCAACTTGGCGCATAATTTCCGCTTTACCACCGTATGCTCCTACCGGTAAACCACCACCGATTACTTTACCTAGGCATGTTAAATCAGGCGTTACGCCATAATAACCTTGGCCACAATTATAAGCTACTCGGAACCCTGTCATTACTTCATCAAAAATAAGCAATGCACCGTTTTGTTCTGTTACTTCACGAAGACCTTCTAAAAATCCAGGCTGCGGAGGAACAACCCCCATATTTCCTGCTACTGGTTCTACAATTACACAAGCAATATCATCACCGAATTGTTCAAACGCGTATTTTACGCTTTCTAAATCGTTATAAGCTACTGTAATCGTATTTTTCGCTACACCTTCTGGTACACCAGGACTATCTGGTAAACCTAAAGTCGCCACACCAGAACCAGCTTTAATTAATAACGAATCACCATGACCGTGGTAACAACCAATAAATTTCAAGATTTTATTACGACCTGTATAACCACGAGCTAAACGTAGTGCACTCATTGTTGCTTCCGTTCCAGAGTTAACCATACGCACAATCTCAATTGATGGCACGCGCTCAATAACAAGTTTTGCTAATTTATTTTCAATTTCTGTTGGTGCACCGAAGCTTGTACCTCTTTCAGCAACAGATTTTAACGCTTCTACAACACGATCATTTGCATGACCATGAATTAAAGGCCCCCATGATAATACGTAGTCGATGTATTCATTCCCATCGATATCATATACTTTAGAGCCTTTTCCACGCTCCATAAACAACGGATTCATCCCAACAGACTTAAAGGCACGAACCGGGCTATTTACGCCACCAGGCATTAAGTCTTGCGCCTCTTCAAACGCTGCAATTGACTTATCAAACTTTTTCATTATTTAGCGCCTCCTTCTTGTAACCATCTTGCTGCATCTTTTGCATGATACGTAATAATTAAATCTGCCCCTGCACGTTTCATACTAATTAATTTTTCAAGAACAACTTCTTTTTCATTAATCCAACCATTTTGCGCTGCCGCTTTAATCATCGAATATTCACCACTTACATTATAAGCGACAACTGGTAAATTAAAGTTATTTTTCACATCACGAACGATATCTAAGTAAGAAAGAGCTGGTTTTACGATTAAGAAATCTGCACCTTCCATTACATCTGATTCTGCTTCACGGAATGCTTCCATACGGTTTGCCGGATCCATTTGATATGTTTTACGGTCACCAAATTGCGGTGCACCGTGCGCAGCATCACGGAATGGTCCATAAAATGCTGATGAATATTTCACAGCGTACGACATAACTGGCACGTGTCCAAAACCATTTTCGTCTAACGCATGACGAATTGCTGTTACGAAGCCGTCCATCATGTTTGATGGCGCAATAATATCCGCTCCTGCTTTCGCTTGACTTACAGCTGTTTTCGCAAGAACTGCAAGAGACTCGTCATTTAAAATAATCCCATCTTCAATTACACCGCAATGACCATGGCTTGTAAATTGACATAAACACGTGTCTGCAACTACTACTAGCTCAGGGAAATCACCTTTAATTTGCTGAATAGCACGTTGTACAATTCCATGATCACAATATGCTGATGATCCAACTTCATCCTTTTCAGCAGGTAAACCAAATACAATAACAGAACGAATACCTAAATCAACAACTTCTTGCATTTCAGCTTGCAATAAATCTAAAGACATTTGATATACGCCCGGCATAGAAGGAACTTCATTACGAACATTTTCACCTTCTAATACAAAAATAGGGTAAATAAAATCTTCCGTATGTAAAAACGTTTCACGCACAAGTGCACGCATGCCCCCGCTTTGTCTTAAACGACGATGACGATTAAATTGTAAAGAGTTCATAGATTTCTATCCCCATTCTTTCATTTTATAGATTCACAAACATATTGTAGTAATGCTTCTACAGTGTACTCTTTCGGCACAATAACAGACGGAAAATAAAGACTTGCCTCTTTTTCCGTAATAGGTCCTATACAAGCAATTGTACATTTTTTTGTCCATTCTCTCCAGTTTGTACCCTCAAGTAAACGAACAAAACTAGTAACAGTTGAAGGGCTCGTAAATGTAATAATGTCTACTTTCCCTAACTTCAATACTGCTATAAGCTCTTGCTTTTTTTCTATATTCACTTTCGTACCGTATACGATTAGCTCATCTAGAGAAACACCAATTTCCCGAAGTGCAACCGGAATTACCTCTCTTGCTAAATTCCCTTTCGGAAATAAAATACGTTCGTTTCCACTTAATTCTTTTAGAAACTCTTCTGCAAATGCTTCTGCAACAAATGAAGTCGGAACAAAATGAACTTGATAGCCCCTTTTTTCTAACTCTAATTTTGTTTTCACACCTACCGCAGCGATTCTAATGGTTAGCGGTAGTTTCTTTTTTAAACTATCTAGAAAAAAAGCTACACCATTTCTGCTCGTAAAAATAACCCAGTCGTATGAATGTAGCTGCTCTTCAATATGTTGAATTTGCCTATGAGACATACCTTCCATACGCAAAAGCGGAATTTCCAATGGAATTCCGCTCTTTTCTTTCACTGCTACACTCATTTGTTTCGCTTGATGCTGGGCACGTGTAATCAATACCGTTTTTCCAGCGAGAGCGTTCATATTTATTGTTGCTCCTTATTTGCAGCAAGAATGAGTTCTTTGGCGCCTTGTTTAATTAAACGGTCCGCGGCCTCTAACCCTACTTCCTCAGGATTAGTACCCACTACTGTCTCTTTTAATAAAACAGAGCCATCCATAGAGCCGACAAGAGCTGTTAATTCGATTGCATCGTTTTCTGTAAGGGTTGCATATCCAGCAATTGGAACTTGGCATCCACCTTCAAGTTTATGAAGAAATACTCGCTCCGCTGCCACTGTTCTTTCTGTTATCGTATCATTAATATGCGCTAACAACTGCAATAAATCCTTATCATCCTCACGACACTCAATCGCTAATGCACCTTGTCCTACAGCAGGTACACATAACGTCTCATCTAAATGTTCTGTAATAACTTCATTATCCCAGCCCATTCTTTGTAATCCTGCTGTCGCTAAAATAATTGCATCATATTCTTCTTCTTTTAATTTACGTAAACGTGTATCGATATTTCCGCGAATCCACTTCACTTGTAAGTCTGGTCTCGCAGCGAGTAGCTGTGCACTACGTCTTAAACTACTCGTACCTAAAATAGCGCCTTCTGCTAACTCTTTAAACGACGCTCCGCTTTTTGAGATAAAAGCATCACGAGGGTCAACACGCTTTGGTGTACAACCGATCATTAATCCTTCTGGAAGTACGGCCGGCATATCTTTCATACTATGTACAGCCATATCAATTTCTTTCGTAAGTAGCGCATGTTCAATCTCTTTCACAAACAAGCCTTTTCCGCCTACTTTTGAAAGAGTAACATCTAAAATAACATCACCTTTTGTGACAATTTCTTTCACTTCAAATTCATATGGTAGACCTAAGGCTTTTAACTGATCAATAAACCAGTTTGTTTGCGTTAATGCTAGTTTACTCTTTCGTGATCCTACAATAATTTTGCGCATAATTCTCTCTCCTCATTATAAATACCAAAAGTGGAAATTGGACAAACTGCTTAATAGAAAAATGTTTACTAGCATTACGAGAAACGATCCGATATTCCACTGTACAATTTTCTTACCTTGCAACACATCTGCCGCTCGTAAATATAAACCTGTGCAATACACAAATAGAACGACAAAAGATCCGATTACTTTCGTATCATACCAATGGAAATTATCCAATTTTGTATATCCCCATATACATCCTAATAAAATTGCTAGTAAGAAAAATGGAACAGAAAATAAATTTAATCCGTAAGACATAGATTCTAGCTTCGGTAAATTCCCTAACCTTCTTAATCTCGCATTCCATTTTTTCTTTTTTAATAGGCGATATTGCAATAAATACATAATAGAAAAAATGAACGATACAGTAAACGTTGCGTAAGAAATAATTGCCATACCGACATGCACGTATACAAGTTCTGAAACTAATTGTTCCGCAAGTACTGGCGACATCTTTCCGAGCGGTGTAAAAATAGAAAAAGCGCTTACGCCAAATGCTACAACATTTGTAAAAAAGACTAAAAAGTCAATTCTCATAAATCGATTAATAACTAACGACATCGTAATCAATAACCAAACATAAAAATAAATCCCTGATAATAAAGTTAAAATAGGATTCGTTTCTGAATCTGTAGCTCTAAGCAACATAAAAATAGACTGCAGGACCCATACAATCGCAAGTAACCAAAAAGCAAATCGGTTCGCCTTTCGGTTACTTTGGAAATAATCTATAAAATATAAACTAATGCTACAAGCATATAAAATAATTGCAATATGATAAATAATACTGTTATTTAAAAAACTCATCCGATCATCCTTCCAAATTATAAAGATGGAACGGATGGTGTCCACACTCTTTTATGTTCTACTTCTTCCGCACGACTCTCTACTTCTTCCGTTTCTAAATCAAAAATCTTTGCAAATAACGCTAATTTTTCGCTCGCTCCCTCTTCAGCAGCTATTTCTTTCGCTACTAAAATTGGGTCTTTTAATAATTGATTAATAATACTTTTCGTATGCTTACTAATAACTTTTTTCTCACGATCACTAAGGTTTGGTATTTTTCGCTCTAGGCTTACCATCGTTTCACTTTGGATTGCAAGTGCCTTATCACGAAGAGCTGATATTAATGGAACAACACCAAGTGTACTTAACCACGTTTTAAACAGAACAATTTCCTCTTCAATCATAAATTGAATTTTCTCTGCCTCTTTCAAACGCTCAGCACGGTTTGCCTCCACTACTCCTTGTAAATCATCAATATCATACAAGAAAGAACCTTCTAGCTCATCAATCGCTGGATCAATATCACGCGGCACTGCAATGTCAACCATAAATAATGGACGACCAGAGCGCATTTTCTCCACCTTTGTCATCATCTCTTTCGTAATGACATACTCAGATGCACCAGTTGAACTAATTAAAATATCTGCTTCTAATAATGCACATTGTAATTCGCTTAACGATTTTGCATGTCCCATATATTTCTCAGCCATTACTTCTGCTTTCGAAAGCGTCCTATTCATAACTGTTACTTTACGAGCACCACTTCCATATAAGTTTTGTAGTGCAAGTTCGCCCATTTTACCAGCACCAAGAATAAGCACATGACAATCTGTTAACTCGCCAAATATTTTCTTTCCAAGCTCAACAGCAGCATAACTAACAGACATTGCACTTTCCCCGATTGTTGTTTCTGAGTGGGCACGTTTTGCTAATGTAATGACTTGCTTAAACAATTCATTAAAAATTGTGCCTGTTGCTTTAACTTGTTGCGCTTCTAAAAAGCTATCTTTTATTTGACCTAAAATCTGCGTTTCTCCGACTACCATTGAATCTAAACCGCACGTTACGCGGAATAAATGATCTATTGCGCCATCTTGTTCAAAAATAGTTAAATATGGCGCGACTTCTTCTATTTCAAGCTGAAACCAATCAGCTAAAAACTTCTTAATATAATACCGTCCCGTGTGTAATTGATCGACAACAGCATAAATCTCAGTGCGATTACAAGTTGACACAATGACATTCTCTAACACGCTCTTTTGATTTTGTAATGTAGTCATCGCTCGCTCTAGTTCTGCTGCCTGAAATGTGAGTTTCTCACGAAATTCTACAGGGGCTGTTCGATAATTTACACTAACAACAAGAATATGCACGCAGCATGTCCCCCTTCACCCGTTTTATCACTTTATCTACTATCATAATACAACTTTCCTCTTATGAATCTGACAATCGTGTGAACAACCGATTATTTTTTAATTATTCTCCGTATGTAATAAAGGAGATTCAGTAACACTAATAAAAAAATTTCTACTTTATAATGATTATAAATTAATAACTCTATTTGTACGTTACCAAAAAAAGCCCTCATAATCAAGTGATGGAAACTATTCCATATAAATTATAACATCATCTTCCCTATCTTCTTTCATCATGAAGGAAAATATGTATGATTGTTCCAAAATGTAACAAAGACTTTCTCAATACAATGTATTTGACATTGTATTTCTTTTTCGTTATATTGGTTTTACAAAATTAAATTGTGCACAACTTAATTAGAAGGGAGTTATTTATGACAGAAGACTCTTTGCATCTAGATAACCAACTTTGTTTTTCTATTTACGCCTGCTCTAGAGAGGTTACTCGTTTTTATCGACCTTATTTAGAAGAAATGGGTATTACGTATCCCCAGTACATTACTTTACTCGTACTATGGGAGCAAGATGGACTAACAGTAAAAGAAATTGGAGAACGTCTATTTTTAGATTCTGGTACGTTAACACCTATGTTAAAACGCATGGAATCATTAAAACTTGTAAAACGTGTTCGTTCCAAAGAAGACGAGCGAAAAGTTTGTATTGAATTAACAGAACAGGGCAAAGATTTAAAGGAAAAGGCTTGTTCATTACCGACAACGATGGCTACAAACTTAGGAATTACAGAGCAAGAATATCGCTCTTTATTAATTCAACTAAATAAACTGATTGACACAATGAAAACAATTAATGATGGAAAAGGGGAATAAATATGGATAAATTATATACTGCTTCAGTAACAGCAACAGGTGGAAGAAATGGGAAAGTAGTTTCAGATGATGGCATATTAAATCTTGATGTAAAAATGCCGAAAGCACTAGGTGGTGCAGGCGGAGAAGCAACAAATCCAGAACAACTATTTGCAGCTGGTTATGCAGCTTGTTTCGATAGTGCATTACAACTTGTCATTCGTACAAAACGTGTGAAAGTAGAAAGTACAGAAGTAACTGCTCACGTTTCTATCGGAAAAGATACAGATGGTGGTTTCGGCCTATCTGCTGTACTTGATGTACATGTGGCTGGCGTTTCACATAGCGAAGCACAAGAACTTGTGGAAGCGGCTCACGGTGTATGTCCTTACTCGAAAGCAACACGAGGAAATATTGAAGTTACATTAAACGTACGCTAAAAAATTTAGCAAAACAAAAACGCGCGACATTCGTCACGCGTTTTTTGTTTTTGTAAATTTATGAATTGCTTTCCACGCTTCTTCTTTTCCAAGTCCTGTTTCAGAAGAGAATAGAACAATTTCATCGCCAATTTCAACAGCAAGCGTTTCTTTTACAACTTTTAAATGCTTTTGCCATTTCCCTTTCGGAATTTTATCGGCTTTCGTCGCAATAATAATTGTTGGGATTTCATAATGCTTTAAGAAATCATACATCATCACGTCATCACTTGTTGGTTGGTGACGTAAATCAACTACTAATACAGCTGCGTCTAATTGTTCACGCGTTGTAAAGTACGTTTCAATCATTTTCCCC
The DNA here is from genome assembly GCF_022663075.1 of Bacillus cereus group sp. BfR-BA-01441. NCBI lineage: Bacteria > Bacillati > Bacillota > Bacilli > Caryophanales > Bacillaceae > Bacillus > Bacillus cereus group sp. BfR-BA-01441. The sequence goes on along the minus strand of NZ_JAKUEU010000009.1, from coordinate 62,404 downwards.
CATGCAGCGCGCTCCGATTTAGATACTTTCGCATATCCATAACCTGGAACGTCAACAAAGTGCATCATCTCATTGATTAAGAAAAAGTTCAGCGTTTGCGTTTTTCCTGGTTTAGAAGAAATACGTACTAACTTTTTACGATTTAAAATTTTATTAATAAAGGAAGACTTCCCCACATTTGAACGACCTGCTAATGCAATTTCTGGTAAATCACTGTCTGGATATTGTTCTGGTTTAACAGCACTAATTACAATATCTGCTTTTGTTACTTTCATTGTTTCACTCCTACTAATGCGTGCTCCAATACTTCATCTAAATGAGATGCAAGCACAAACGTAAGGTTTTCTTTTACGCTCTCTGGAATATCATCTAAATCTTTCTCGTTTTCTGCTGGCAAAATAATTTTTGTTAAGCCTGCGCGGTGAGCACTTAATGTTTTTTCTTTTAAACCACCAATTGGTAATACACGACCACGAAGTGTAATTTCACCTGTCATACCGACTTCTTTACTTACAGGAATACCTGTTAGCGCAGAAATAAGTGCCGTTGCCATCGTAATACCTGCTGACGGTCCGTCTTTTGGAACTGCTCCTTCTGGAACGTGAATATGAATATCATTTTTCTCATGGAAATTCGGATCGATCTGAAGCTCTTCTGCACGAGAACGTATATAACTAAACGCAGCTTGTGCTGATTCTTTCATAACATCCCCAAGTTTCCCTGTTAAAATTAGTTTCCCTTTTCCTGGCGCTACAGAAACTTCAATGGCAAGTGTATCGCCGCCTGCTGCTGTGTAAGCTAGACCTGTTGCCATACCAACTTGGTCTGTTTTTTCAGCTTGCCCATAACGGAATATGTGTTTACCAAGTAAATCAACAATCTTTTTCTCTGTCACAACGATACGTTTACGTTCTGCTGTAACGATAATCTTCGCTACTTTACGGCAAACTTTTGCAATTTGGCGCTCTAGTGTACGAACACCAGCCTCACGTGTATAATAACGAATAATCTCAAGCAGCGCTTCATCACGCACTTGTAAATTACCTTTTCGTAAGCCATGTTCTTTTAATTGTTTCGGCAATAAATGCTCACGAGCAATGTGTACTTTTTCAAGTTCTGTATAGCCAGCAATCGAAATGATTTCCATACGGTCAAGTAATGGACCTGGAATACTTGAAAGTGTATTAGCAGTTGCTACAAACATAACTTTTGATAGATCATATGGTTCTTCAATGTAATGATCACTGAAGTTATGGTTTTGTTCTGGATCTAATACTTCAAGTAATGCCGCTGATGGATCTCCACGGAAATCGTTAGACATTTTATCAATCTCATCTAATAAGAAGACTGGATTAACTGTTTTCGCCTTTTTCATACCTTGAATAATGCGTCCTGGCATTGCTCCAACATATGTACGGCGGTGACCACGAATTTCAGATTCATCACGCACACCACCAAGAGATACACGGACGAAGTTACGATTCAATGATGTTGCAATTGAACGCGCTAACGAAGTTTTGCCGACCCCAGGAGGGCCTACTAAACAAAGGATAGGTCCTTTTAATGAATTCGTTAACTTCTGTACAGCTAAATATTCAAGTACACGCTCTTTCACTTTTTCAAGACCGTAATGATCGTTATTTAAAATCTCTTCCGAATGAGCAAGATCAATTATATCTTCTGTTGCCTCTGTCCACGGAAGCGCTAATAACCAATCAATATAATTGCGAATAACACCACTCTCCGCAGAACTTGCTGGTAACTTTTCATAACGATCTAATTCTTTCAGCGCAGCCTTCATTGTTTCTTCCGGCATTCCTGACTGTTCAATTTTCTCACGAAGTTCTTCTACTTCTCCGCCCTTGCCTTCTTTGTCGCCAAGTTCAGTTTGAATCGCCTTCATTTGCTCACGTAAGAAATATTCTTTTTGCGTGCGCTCCATGGAACGTTTCACTTTTTGCCCAATTTTCTTTTCTAGGCTAAGTAACTCTTGTTCATCTTGAATAATTGAAATAAGTGTTTGTAATCGTTCTTTTACAGATACAATCTCTAGAATCTCTTGTTTCTGCTTCGTTTTAATCGGCAAGTGAGAAGCAATTAGATCAGCTAATCTCCCTGGTTCTTCCACATCAGCTACCGTTGCAAATGTTTCATTTGAAACTTTTTTCGAAACTTTAATATATTGTTCGAAATGCTCCAGTAACGTACGCATAAGAGCTTTCTCTTCTAAATCATCTTCTACTTCTTCAGTTACCGTTTTAATCGACACTTGTACTACATTTTCTTCTTCGATAAACTCTATTACTTCTGCTCTATGTAAACCTTCCACAAGGACACGAAGCGTACCGTTCGGCAATTTTAACATTTGCTTCACTTTCGCCACCGTACCTACACTATATATGTCATCTTCTTTCGGATCATCGATATTCATTTCTTTTTGCATTGCTAAAAAGATGATATTTTCATCCATTGCCGCCTGCTCTAGTGCTTGTATCGATTTATCACGTCCTACATCAAGATGCAAAACCATCGTTGGATATACGAGAACGCCTCTTAATGGTAGGAGGGGCACGATTCTTTCGTTCGTATTCATACTAGACATAGCACCTCCATAATAAATTAAACTCCTGTTCAACTATTTTATATTACAATACACCTAGATGCAATTGCTGAGATTCCGCGCAATTGTAAATAGCTTGTTTTTCTACCTCACGAAAAGAAAAAAGACTCCGATTAAGCATACAAACTTAAACGAAGTCTGGCAAATTTTATTATTGTTTATTTTCACATAGATTGTGCATCAGTTTCGTCTACCTTAGTATGTACATCTAGCTCTCTATGCATATTTTCTTGCATAAACGTTAACTCAAATACTTCTTTTAACTTACGGACAGGAATAATTTCAATTCCCTTGATCGTATACAAAAATGGTTGCATATTTTCAGCAGGAATAATGACTTTCTTAGCTCCCGCTTTTTTCGCAGCTTTTATTTTTGCGTACACGCCACCAATAGGTTTTACTTCTCCGTGTATACTTATTTCCCCTGTCATCGCTACTTCATTATTTACATACGTGCGGTGCACCGCAGAATATACACCTGTTGCCATAGCGATTCCTGCAGAAGGGCCATCAATCGGGATACCACCTGGAAAATTAATATGTATATCATATCCTTCTGACAACACATCTAAAGAACGAAGTACTGTTAATACATTATCAACAGAGCCTTTCGCCATACTTTTACGACGAATCGATTTCGTTTGACTACCAATACTTTCTTCTTCCACAATTCCGGTAACATTTACCGATCCTTTATCTTTCGCCTTGATTGCTGTTACTTCAATTTCTAATAACGCACCTGTATTTGGTCCGTATACAGCAAGACCATTTACAAGACCAATCCTTGGAATCGGATAAATGCGCTTTTCATATTTCGGTGTAAGCTGACTTGAGTGAACAACCCACTCTATATCTTCATCCTTAATGAAAGAACGTTCTTCATTTATCGCCATACCAGCAGAGATTTGCACGAGATTAATCGCTTCTCGTCCATTCCTTGCATACATCCCGATCATTTCAATACCATTTTCACCTATTTGCATTTCCACTTTTTCCGCGGCATTTTTCGCTACTTTTTGAATTTCTTCCGTATCTAATTCACGGAAAAATACTTCTAAGCAACGTGACCGAATAGCAGGAGGAATTTCCTCTGGCGAACGTGTCGTTGCTCCAACTAAGCGAAAATCTGCCGGTAAGCCTTTTTGGAAAATATCATGTATATATGTTGGGATCATCGTATTTTCTTCACTATAGTACGCACTTTCTAAAAATACTTTTCGATCTTCTAACACCTTTAACATTTTGTTCATTTGAATCGGATGGAGCTCGCCAATCTCATCAATAAACAAAATACCACCATGTGCATCTGTTACAGCACCTTTTTTCGGTTGCGGAATACCTGCTTGCCCCATCGCCCCAGCACCTTGATAAATCGGATCATGCACCGAACCTATTAAAGGGTCTGCGATACCACGTTCATCAAACCGAGCTGTTGTCGCATCAAGTTCAATAAATGTTGCATTCGTACGAAATGGAGATTTAGGATTTCGTTTCGCTTCTTCTAATACAAGACGTGCTGCCGCTGTTTTCCCAACACCTGGCGGGCCATATATGATTACATGTTGCGGATTCGGACCACAAAGAGCCGCTTTTAACGACTTAATTCCGTCCTCTTGCCCTACAATATCTAAAAAGGTTGTAGGACGCACCTTTTCTGCTAGCGGCTCTGTTAAAGAAATCTCACGCATTTTACGAAGCTGTTCTAATTCTTTTTTCGATTCTCGATCAATTGAAACTTTTTGTGTTCGTTGATTTCGAAGTAAATGCCAGAAATACAATCCGACAATTACACCAAAAACAAGTTGAACAACTAAAAATATATTTGTCCAGCTCATTATTTATTTCCTCCCGCAATATTTTATCTCTTAGTATTTCCGCGGAGGAACGTAGCTAAACATAAAGAAAAACAGCAATTATAAAAATTGCTGTTTCCCTTTCGCATTATGCAGATGTTTTTGTATCAAGTACAGTACCGTCTTGTAACACCAATTTTGGCGGCTCATTATCAGCTACTGTTTCTTTTGTAAGAATACACTTCTCGATATCTTTACGAGATGGAAGTTCGAACATTACATCAAGCATTAAGCCTTCAATAATAGAACGAAGTCCACGAGCACCCGTTTTACGTTCAATTGCTTTTTTCGCAATTTCGATTAGTGCACCTTCTTCAAACTCTAACTCAACATCGTCAAGCTCCAATAATTTTTGGAATTGCTTAACAAGTGCATTTTTCGGTTTCGTTAAAATATCAACAAGAGCATCTTCATCAAGTGGCTCTAGGTTCGCAATAACTGGAAGACGACCGATAAACTCTGGAATTAAACCAAATCTTAAAAGATCCTCTGGTAATACGTGAGATAAAACATGCTTCTCATTCACATCAGCATTTTTCTTCTCAGAACCAAATCCAATTACTTTTTCACCAAGGCGACGTTTAATAATCGGCTCAATGCCATCAAACGCTCCACCACAAATGAATAAGATGTTCGTTGTATCAATTTGAATAAACTCTTGGTGCGGATGCTTACGACCACCTTGAGGTGGAACGCTTGCTACAGTACCTTCTAAAATTTTCAGAAGTGCCTGCTGCACACCTTCACCAGATACATCACGTGTAATTGATGGATTTTCGGACTTACGTGCCACTTTATCAATCTCATCAATATAAATAATTCCTTTTTCCGCTTTCTCTACATCATAATCAGCTGCTTGAATTAATTTTAGTAAGATATTTTCTACATCTTCCCCAACATATCCAGCTTCTGTTAAAGATGTTGCGTCCGCGATTGCAAATGGAACATTTAAAATACGCGCTAACGTTTGTGCAAGTAATGTTTTACCACTACCTGTTGGCCCGATAAGTGCGATATTACTCTTCGCTAATTCTACATCATCAATTTTGCTGTTAGAATTAATGCGTTTGTAATGGTTATATACCGCTACCGCTAGTGCTTTTTTCGCGCTATCTTGCCCGATGACATACTCATCTAAGATTTCACGAATTTCTACCGGTTTCGGTACATCTTTGAATTCTACTTCTTCGTCCTTCGCAAGCTCCTCTTGTACAATTTCAGTACAAAGTTCGATACACTCATCACAAATGTAAACACCTGGACCTGCCACTAACTTTCGAACTTGCGTTTGTGTTTTACCACAGAAAGAACATTTTAATTGCCCTTTTTCATCATTAAATTTAAACATATTTTCACACCCCTTACAAAGTGCTAACCTCTTGCCTTCGTATGTACACGATAAATGTATCGTATGTAAATACATATTATGTCACTACGTGGCGAGAAATACAAATAATATGACTAGTTATGTACAAATAAAAAATTTTTAAAACTTTTGAAATATGTATATTCGACTTGTAAAGGAACTTTTCCTTCTCCATCGAAAAGTTTTATAAATATATTTCTATATTTATAAAACAAGGCACGATTTTAATCGTGCCTTGTTATTTTATTATGCAGCGTTTTCTACTAAGAAGTCTACAGCTTTACGAACTTTAAGATCTTCAGCTAAAGCGTCTACGCTTCCAAGAGCTTGCTTGATAGCGTCTACTGGCATACCGTACATTTCAGCCATTTTTTCAACTTCTGCAGTTACTTCTTCTTCAGTAACTTCGATGTTTTCAGCTTCAATGATAGCTTCAAGAACAAGATTGATTCTTACACGTTTTTGTGCATCTTCTTTCATTTGCTCTTTTAATTTGTCAGCATCAGTACCTGTGAATTGGTAGTAAAGCTCAAGGTTCATACCTTGTTGGCTTAAACGTTGCTCGAATTCACGAACCATACGATCTAACTCAGTGTTGATCATAGCTTCTGGAATTTCGATTTCAGCGTTAGCAGCAGCTAATTCTACTACTTCGTCACGTACTTTGTGCTCAGCTTCGTGCTTTTTGCCTTCTTCTAAGTTTGTGCGAAGTTTTGCTTTTAATTCATCAAGAGTTGCAACCGCTTCGTCTGCTTCTTTGGCGAACTCGTCGTTTAACTCAGGAAGTTCTTTTGTTTTGATTTCGTGAATTGTTACTTTGAATGTTGCTGGTTTGCCAGCTAATTCAGCAGCATGGTACTCTTCTGGGAATGATACTTCAACGTCTTTAGACTCACCAGATTTAAGACCGATTACTTGCTCTTCGAAACCTGGGATGAATGTACCAGAACCGATTGCTAGAGAGTAGTTTTCGCCTTTTCCGCCTTCAAATGCTTCGCCATCAACGAAACCTTCGAAGTCGATTACAGCTGTATCACCGTTTTCAACAGTTCCTTCTTCTTTAACAACTAGTTCAGCTTGACGTTCTTGTAAAGATTTTAATTCGTTCTCTACATCTTCGTCAGTTACAGTTGTTTCAACTTTTTCTACTGCTAAACCTTTGTACTCACCTAATTTAACTTCAGGTTTCACTGTAACTTTTGCAGTGAAGATAAGGTTAGCATTTTTTTCGAACTTCTCGATGTCGATTTCAGGATGATCAACTGGGAAGATACCAGCTTCTTCAATCGCTTCACCGTATGCTTTTGGTAAAATGATATCTAAAGCATCTTGGTATAAAGATTCAATACCAAAGCGTTGTTCGAATAATGGACGAGGCATTTTTCCTTTACGGAAACCTGGTACGTTAATTGTTTTTACTACTTTTTTGAACGCAGCGTCGATAGAGTTGTTTACTTCTTTAGCATCAACTTCGATTGTTAAAACGCCAACGTTACCTTCTAATTTTTCCCATTTTGTAGACATTTATTCTTTCCCTCCAACTATAATAATGTATGCACATACCTCTATAGATTAAGATCTTCATTATCTCTTTTTTGAAATAACAAATACACAAATAATCCTCTAGCAAAAGCTTTCAGATATAATGTTCCAATCTACTAATTGCCCAGAAGACAACTACGGTATATTTTGTTCGAGAATAATATGAAACATATTAAGTAAGAGAATTACACTTCTCTTCTCTTACAAACAGGCAGTTTTCTGCCTTTTGCAACCCTTACATTATAACATAGAATATGCTCGTTTCAAGAACTGAACGATTCTTTTTCATAATTATACGGGCAAATATCCTTCTCTTTCAACACGTAATAACCATTGATAGGCAATATGAAACTCTTCCAATTCGATATTGTATGCTGCCATAAGCTCTTCTTCATCAATAGCCAATCCGAAACGCTTTCTTCCAATTCTCTCTAAAACAGCTGACCAAATCTCTTCTTTATCCATTAATAGAGCAAATGGGAAAACGCTAATTTGCAATTCTTTCCAATATGTAACCATTGCTTCAAATATATCGGGATAATTTTGCTCTAATCGACTTGATAATTTATGTATAATGTTATTGGATTGCTCCTCATTATGACCTGTAAATGCTGGAATTACCTTAATCGTATTCCCAAACTTTTCTACCTCTATTTCCTCTTCTACCTGACTTTCTATCATTTTATACAAAATAGAAGTTTTCAAATAGGGGTGTTGCTCTTCTTCTATTAAAAATTTCTTTAAAACAGGTAATGCAAGATCTAAGTCTTTTAACGAAAGTCGCTGAATCGCTCTTAGCTTCTGTCCAAAGTTTTCTCCAAAAATTTCATTAGTAAACTCATCCAACTCAAAATTTGAATCGACTAGCGATGCGTCTCCCTCATTGAGCATACCTTCTGCAAATAAAGCAAGTTGCGCTAATTTTTCCTTTTGATCAGGCATTATATCTTTCGTTTGTAAAACCTTTTCAACAGTTTCAATAACACCTTCATAATCATTTGTTTGAACTAAAATAGTCACGTACGTTTCAAGAATATCACCAAATAAGACAACTCCTGTTTTAAGCAACTGTTCACATTTGTCTTTCGCTTCTTCCATACGTTTTAATTCGAGTAAACAAATAACTGAAGCTAATTCCGTTTGTTCCGTTTCCGCATTATACTGACGTAATATTTCAAAGCAGCGCAATGCATCTTCGAACTTCCGCTCTTTCAGCGCTAAAAAACCTTCATCAATATAGCGCTCTGATAGTTGTGGAAACAATACGACCGTATTTTCTTTTTTATCCATACGTCCGCCTCTTTTTCTTGATTTTAATTATGTTCAAAGTAAATATATCAAATGCGTAATGAGAACACAACATCCCAAAACTATTTGTTTGAAATATAAAAATATTTAATTTTTACATTCCAATACGAATAAATCTCTACTAAAAATTAAAATTGTACAAATAAAAATCCCCAGCAACAAGCGCAGAGGATTCATCATTAATGGAAAGCTTTTATAATTGTGGGGTATATTACAAGGGTAATAATTTGGAGAACAATAATTGCCATAACAATCATGCTAAAATAGAAGATTGGTTTACTTCGCTTCATTAAAAACATAATAATAAGCATCGTACAAGCAAACAAACTTAAGAAGAACAAACTTGTTGTCGAACTAAGTATACCACTTGGGACAAAGAACAATAACACTACACTACAAGTACCTATAATTCCAAATAACCATTCCATTCATTCACTCATTCCCTTTCCCTCTCATGGCTGTTTTCTCTAAGCAATCAAATGTTTCACAACATCAACTACATACGTTAATTTCTCATATGCTACAAATCCAAAAGCAACCGTTAAGCCCGTTACAACTAATCCTTTCATCATTTCTGCCTCCTCGTTTTATCGTTGTTATCTTCATTATAAAAGATTAGCAATTTGTTACCATCGAACTACCTTACAGTTACCTTACAGAATTGTAAGATTTCAAAAGAGGATAGAAAAACACCTCACATAGCTTGAGGTGCTTTCACGGAATTTCTCTATAATCACTTGCAAAATTAACTTTTTTCTCTTGGTTATTTTTCGGAGAATCCAATCTTAAACTAATAGATTTACTAAATAATTTAGGATCAAAATAATTATTCATTACTTTTCTTAACTTACCTTCAGATATTTTCGTATTACAAGAAAACAAAGGATGAAAATCATGTTAATATATTTTTATACAATTAAGAATTTAATTTACAAGGGGGATTATATATGTTTAAAAAAATGGCCGCAGATGTATTAGGACTAAGCGATGTAGGTTCTGTTATTACACCTAAAGACTATGATAAGGTCGATGCCGATGATTATGTAATGCATGAAGATGGAGAGAAAATTTACTTTCTAATTAAATCGAAATCAGATGAATATTGCTTCACAAACAAAGGGTTAATTCACTTAGACGGTACAAGCGCAACAAGTAAAAAACGTACACTACGCCGCTTTCGTTATAGTAAATATCAAATTAAAAACGTAGCACTCGAAACTGCAGGAACGATTGATTTAGATGTAGAAATTAAGTTTCAAATGGGCGATGAACATTACTCAATTGATGTTCATAAAAAACATATTGAAGAATTAAAAGATTTATATAAGGCTTTACTTAAAATCGAAGAAATTTCATACGACAACGATATTACATTACAATATGCACATAAAAGTTTAGATATGGCATCTAATGCCTTTAGCCGCATTTCAAACGCACAAGTAAATTTAGCAGAGCAATTTAAAGAAATGAACGAGATTGCCTTTAACTGGCTTGTTGATACGAAGAAACAATATAATGTGAAAGATTATGGTTTTGTATTTGAGAAGTTTATTAATAACTAAACAGAAAACCTTGTTATCAAAAGATAACAAGGTTTTTGTAGCGTACCAGGAGAAATTCGAACTCCCGCTCCGCCCATTTCCGTACTATTTTATATATTTTGATCGCAGCCTTAATATATCTTCTCCTTCGCGAATGCCTGCCGATCCCTTCCTCACATTTTTTACGACAGTCCAATTCGGGTTAGTTTCATCACCGATGTTCTGTACTGTAAAATTGCCATCACCATATTTTCGGTGGCCTTCTGCCAATTTCTCCGTTAAATCATTCTCATTTGATCTCGCCATCTTTGCGCCATCTCCCTTTTTTATACGACCTTCTTAAACCATCTAACCAATCACAGGTCCAGTCAATTGGAGATTCTCATTTTCCGCTTCTATTAATTGTAACACACTGCCGGGGATAAGTTCCGATAACTGCTGCTCAACCGTACTAGAATGGTAAAGAATTTTATAATATTGCAAGTAAACAATTAAGAGAATCTGGATATGGATTTGAGTTCCATCATAAACCTATTAATTCTTTAAATTAAATAAGATGAATAGGGCGCATAAATGGCGCTCTTTTTATTTAAGAAAAAAAGTACATATGCAACTGCTTAATATCAAAGGAAAGGTCGCAAATATTAAGCATGAACTACACTTATAACCCAAACATCAAATTTTAGACAAACAAAAAACCTTGTTATCTTTTGATAACAAGGTTTTTTTAGCGTCCCAGGAGAGATTCGAACTCCCGACCGTACGCTTAGAAGGCGTATGCTCTATCCGGCTGAGCTACTGGGACATGGAGCGGGTGAAGAGAATCGAACTCTCGACCAGAGCTTGGAAGGCTCTTGTTTTACCACTAAACTACACCCGCATATGTTATTTTCTTTTCTTCGTTAGCGCCGTTGCCCTATCGACAATATTTATTATATGTATAACCACACATAAAGTCAACACCTTTTTTAAAAGAGGATAAATTTTCTTATCCTCTTTTAAAAACTGCCTGTTCAACTAGTTGTCCGTCTAACGTTTCAAAACGAACTTCCATTTGATTTTCATCCATTTCTAATAAAGCAAATGTCTTTTCTACACGCTGACGTGGTAATAAAATACTGCCTGGATTAATAAATAAAACGCCCTCGATTAATTCCGCACCTAATACGTGAGAATGTCCGAAGCATGCAACTTGCGCTCCCACTTCTTCAGCATGGTACGCTAGCGTTTGTAATGTCATTTTTACATTATGTCGATGCCCATGTACAACTAAGAAGCGAATTCCATCTACATCAGTTACAATTTCATCTTGAAAGTTAGCATAATCACAATTTCCTTTTACAACATGGAAACCTTGCAGCTCTTCATGAGCAGGCGTTAGCTCTGAATCACCGCAATGAATCATGATATCTACTTTCCCTTCATACTTCTCTTTTAACTGCTGTAATTCCTTCACAGAGCTATGACTATCGCTTACGATTAAAGCTTTCATCAATCTCTCTCCCTTATTCTCCTAAAAACCATTCAGGGATTTTTTCTTCTAGCTTACGAAGAGCACGTCCGCGGTGACTAATAGCATTTTTTTCACCTGAACTTAATTCCGCCATTGCTTTTTTGTATTCTTCCACATAAAAGATCGGATCGTATCCAAAGCCATTTTCTCCGCGGCGTTGTTCTAAAATAAATCCTTCACATGTCCCGTTTACAATGACAGGCTTTTTATCACCTTCAGGGAAAGCTACTGCTAATGCACAGTAGAAGCGAGCTTTACGCTTATCAAACGGTATTTCATTTAATTCTTGTAAAACTTTATCAATATTCGCTTGATCATCTTTTGGCTCTCCAGCAAAACGAGCTGAATACACGCCTGGTTTCCCGTTTAACGCATCTACAATAAGACCTGAATCATCCGCAATTACAATTGCATTCAACTGTCTACTCAAACTATCCGCTTTTAAGATCGCATTTTCTTCAAATGTTTCACCAGTTTCTTCGACTTCTTCAATATGAGGAAAATCGTGTAATGATTTCACTTCTAAATCAAATCGCTCAAATAACTCAGCAAATTCACGTACTTTCCCCATATTTTTTGTCGCTACAACAACTTGTTTCATACTTTCCACCTCTACTCTATATGAGATACGATGTCACCTAACGCTTCTTTTTGCATATCAATCAGTTGGAAAATGCCTTGTTCTGCTGCATCAAGTAATTCATTTAACTGCGCTCTACTAAACGTCGCTTCTTCTCCAGTTCCTTGCACTTCAACAAACTGACCTTTTCCAGTCATAATTACATTCATATCAACGTCTGCTTTAGAATCTTCTGCATAGTTTAAATCTAAAACAACACCTTGCTCTTCAACAATCCCTACTGACGTTGCTGCTAAATAATCTTTTACTGGAATTTTAGATACTTTTTCTGCTTGTAATAACTTCTCAAACGCTAATACCATCGCTACGTATGCACCTGTAATAGAAGCTGTTCTCGTTCCACCATCTGCTTGGATGACATCACAGTCAATCCAAACTGTTCTCTCGCCAAGCGCTTCTAAATCAACTACAGCACGTAATGCTCGTCCAATTAAGCGCTGGATTTCCATTGTACGCCCTGTTACTTTCCCTTTGCTTGACTCCCTAATCGTACGTTGTTCTGTTGCACGCGGAATCATCGCGTATTCAGCTGTTACCCATCCTTTTCCTTCTCCACGCATAAACGGTGGTACACGCTCTTCAATTGTTGCTGAGCAAATCACCTTTGTATCCCCAACTTCAATTAATACAGATCCCTCTGGATGTTTTAAATAATTCGTATGAATATGTATATGGCGTAATTCTGTTTTCTCTCTACCATCTACTCGCATAAAAATAACCTCCTCTTAATTACTACTCGTTAGTATAGCCAAATTTAAATGTATGATATGTATACAATAAAAGAAGGAGAACCCAAAAAGCAATTCTCCTTTCTTACTTAAGTATATCAAATTATTCAAGATTAAAAACTACCTGTATTCACGTTTTCTGGACGATCTACAGGTTTTATTAACTTTCCGCCCTTTTCATCTATAAGATTTGCTTTTCCATTCACTTCAATAGAAATATTTTTCACACCTTTCTTTTCAGTTAAAGATAAAACTAACGACTTCAATACGTAATTTGAGATCATATTTTTATCTGGGTTTACAAATATATTTTCATTAAAGTTTAATGTAAGATTTCCGTCTTGTAATTTCGGATTCGTAATAAGCTTAACGCCTGGATTAAAATCATTCAGGAGCGATTGATGGATTGGACCTTTTACAAGTTCATCTATAATTGCTGCATAGTCATTTTCTTTACCTTCCGCAACGCGGCGTGTGACTGGTACGTAGTATTGCTGTTTATTATTATTTTGCGCCATAAAATACAGTGTGACTGGTTTTGTATTTGTTACATCTGCTACTTGTTCATCATCGAAGTTAATACCATTTGCACGGCTCACTCCTTCACCAAGCGGTGTACCACCAACCGGCATCTTTGCCAATTTCTCACCATTTATTTGGAACTGCACTTGTTTTATCTCTGTAAATTGCGTCAACGTCCAAGCTATAGATTCAACGATTTGACGCTCTTCTTCTTTCGCATAGTTTTTCATTTCTTTAGAGAAATCAATAACTGCCGTTCCGTCCTTTTTCAAATCTAAAGTCATCGTTGTATTCGCCGGAATGACTGCACGAAACCCATTCGGTAATAAATTCGTTACCGGTCCATCTTTCACAAGGTATTCTAACGTTTGCTTCACAGTCTCATTTGCTTTCGGAGTAGGTATAGCTAACGTTTGTGGTACAACATAACCATTTTTATCAACAAGGTATAGTTCTCTGTTTACCATTTGCCCTTGCTTATCTTTTTTAGCTACTTCTTTCTTCCCACCCTCTGTATACGTAACTTGTTTTGGCGGATCAATTTGTTCAGTTGCTTTCTCTTGATTTATAAAGCCACACCCTGTTAGTAAAACAGCGCTCACAGTAGCACCAACAACCCATTTAAAAGTGGATTTAGGCATGCCATTCCCCCCCTAAAATCTAAGTTTGTACTATTATGTATACGAGCTGTTTCACGTTTTAGAACAAGCTGCGCCTCTTATAGATTGAAACTTTAATCAGTAGGGGTCTTACTCCCCAGCAAATAGCAAGATAAAACAAAAACTCCTGATTTCTCAGGAGCTCACTTATATAAATTCTACTATTATTCTTTTTCTAAATGAATATGCTTCACATTTTCAATCGGTTGACCGAACCATTTTGATGCAATTTCTTTAAACAAGCCTATTTTTCCTGTTGTTAAGAAGAGATGATCGCTTTGTTCTTCTCCTTCATTCAACATTTTACTATGATATAAGATTGTACTTACTTCACGTGCTGTTTCATCACCAGAACTAATTAGTTGCACTTTATCTCCCATTACTTTTTTAATAACAGGTCCTAAAATCGGATAATGTGTACACCCTAATATAAGTGTATCAATATCGGTACTTTTCAGTGGTTGCAGCGTTTCTCTTACAACTTCATACGCCATTTCACTTTCGAAATTCCCACTCTCTACAAGTTCAACGAAAGGTGGACAAGCTAAACTTTCTACCATAACACGGTTATTAATAGACTTTAACGCCTCTTCGTATGCACCACTTTTCACCGTTCCAATCGTTCCAATAATCCCAACGTGATACGTGTTTGTCACTTTTAAAGCTGTACGTGATCCTGGGTGAATAACTCCTACTACTGGAATTGGTAATTGTTTTTGCATCTCTTCTAATACAACTGCAGTTGCTGTATTACACGCAATAACTAACATTTTAATATTTAAGTCTAGTAAATGCTCTGTCATTTCCCACGTAAATTGACGTACTTCTTCTCGAGAACGTGGACCATAAGGACAACGTGCTGTATCTCCTAAATATATGATACGCTCTTTCGGCAACTGACGAATTAATTCCTTCGCTACTGTTAAACCGCCAACTCCTGAATCGATAACACCGATTGCTCTATTCAACTTCATCACCCGTTTTCTCATTCATCATCTTTTATGTTTATCATTATATTTTACACACTTTAAGTTCGCTCACTTCAAATGCTTCTGTATGAAAATTTTCATTTTCCCATGTATAGACTAGGACCTTTTTTATTTTGCTCCTTTTTTTCGTAATTTGCAAGATAGAAAAATAACCGACCTTCTATAAGAAAGTCGGTTTCTTCTATATAAAGTGCATATTCATTGCTCCATCTTTTTTTGAAAAGAAGACATTCCCATCAATAAGAAGAAATGAGCAGCAATTAAAATGACGATCAAAATAAAATTCAATCGATAACTATTTGTAGATTCCATAATTTTGCTCGCTACAGCTGGTCCAAATGCCATACCGAAAAAGTTAATTAAATTATATAAACCAAGACCGACTCCAACTTTAGCTGGATTTAATGTTTTCGGGATAAATGTGTTTAATGATACTTGAATTGCCGAATAACTCATAAATGTTAAAATAACCGCAAATAAAATAAAGAGTAAGTTCCCGTCCGGAATAATCCCTAAAATTAAAAAGCCAATGATCATAACTACAGAAGCTACATACATCATCTTCACATTCCCAAACGAAGGAATAATCTTTCCGGTAATAAAACTAGATACAATTCCAAAGAGAGATGCAATAAACAATACAATTCCAATAACGAATGGAGACAATCCATGTCCTCTTCCTAACAGTAATGGTAATAATAATAAACTAGCACATAACGCCACATTAATGATAAATCCGACCGCTATTAAACGAAGTAATGGTTTATTTGTAAATAACTCAATATCAATAAACGGCGACTCTGTTCTCTTCATATGAGCCTTAAATAAAAATAGAAAAACAACAGATAACACAAAAAGCCAACTATTAATATTAACTCCTAATAAAATGGTCGTAATCAATACAAATAATAAAACTGCTCCAATGAAATCAAAGCGAAACACTTCATCTGTATGTCGCGCCTCTTCTGGCATAAATTTTACGAGTAAGAAAATACCAATCATTGAAATAACCATAAATAAAAATAAATACGGCCACCCTAACGTATTTGTAATTGCCCCACCTACTAAAGGTCCAATACCAACCGCTAATGCAATAGAAGAACTAATCATTGCTAACGCACCTGGTTTTTTAGCTGGAGCAACTAATTTCGCCACCGCAATCATACTAAGCGCAATAAACGCTGCTCCCCCGCTCGCCTGCACTAACCTTGCGAAAATGATAATTTCATAAGATTGATTCACAAATCCAACAATAGAACCAGCTACAAATATGATAATAGAAATAATTAATAGTCTTTTTACACTGTAACGATCAGCCAGCTTTCCATATATTATCGAACCAATACCGACAACTAAGGAATACCCTACTACAACCCAGCTTACTTTCGATTGACTAATTGATAAATCATTGGCAATATCCTCTAGCGCTACATTAAATAACACAGCGTTCATCGGTCCTAACAAAACAATAAAACATAATGTAAAAACAAACCATTTCGAATGGTTTCTTATATCTTTCCCCATGTGTAACACTCTCCTGATTGCAATTTTAAAACTATCAAACTATAGATAAAAAAATGAACTTATTTAAATGTTGTATCACCACTAAACAACTTCATTAAATGTATAAATGGTGCTAATTTATCGCGCGATAAATTGAATTCGAAACGAAACACGTATGTTGTTCGATATTCATGGAACTATCATAGTTTCAGCATTACAGTTTGTCAACGAAAAATATACAAAGTAAACTAATTCAGTCTTTTTAGTTTACTTTGTTCAAAAGTTATTATACACTAATTTCGAAGCCGATATAAGGAGGACTGGCATGATTATTCAAATTTACATTTTTTAACTTAATAAAATGAAACGCATACAGAACTTTTATATAGAAGAGACATTATAGGAGGATTATGATGAAGAGAAAAATGTTAGTTGTATTAACAAGCGTAGAAAAATACCCAAATTTAAATAGGGCTACCGGACTTTGGCTTGGTGAAGCTGTACATTTCGTAAAAAAAGTAGAAGAAGCGGGTTACGAAGTTGATTACGTCAGTCCACAAGGCGGTTATACACCAATTGATCCACATAGTTTAGCAATGGCGGAGAGTATCGATTGGGAATGGTATCAAAAGAAAGAGTTTATGAATCGCCTCGGTTCTACAATGAAACCAAGTGAAGTGAATCCAGAAGACTACGCTGTTATTTATTACGCAGGTGGCCACGGGGTTATTTGGGACTTCCCAGAAAATAAAGAACTTCAAAATATTAGCCGCAATATTTATGAAAACGGCGGAATTGTTTCTTCGGTTTGTCATGGAGCTGCTGGTTTATTTCATATTACATTAAGCAATGGGGATCGTTTAATTAGCGGTAAGAAGGTAACAGGCTTTTCAAATGAAGAAGAAAAATCAGCTGAATTAGATCAATTCGTTCCATTTTTAACAGAAGATGAACTCATTAAAAATGGAGGACTTTACGAAAAAGCCGCGCAACCGTGGGAAGCTTATGCTCTAGAAGATAATCGTGTTATCACTGGTCAAAACCCAGCTTCAGGTGGTCTAGTAGCCGAATTAGTATTAAAACAGTTGCAAAAATAATATGTACTAAAAAAGCAGATTCTCCTCTATTAAGGGAGATCTGCTTTTTTACGAAATCATTTGCAAAATAGCAATAACTTCTTTTTCAATTTCAGAATCATCAATTGCTTCTATATACTCTGGTTTAAAAAGTTGATACTTCTTTAATTGATAAAAATCAAGTATCGCTTTCTTTAACGTAATATCGTACTGAATACAAAAAGAATGATCTATAATACGTCTTAACATCACATCATCTTGTACCATAAATAATTGTGCATTCATTTTATTAAAATAACCTTGTTCCATACCCGCTTCAAAAAACATTTGCAAATTATGGTTACGATTTTGTTGGGCAGCGACTAATTGATCCGACAAATGCGGATATGCTTCTTTCAAATCTTGCAAAAAAACATCCGAAATATATGTCACACATTTTAAAGAATGGATAAACGTCTTTTGGAAACGTTCTGTAAATGACATACTTTCATCTTGATTATCCGCATCACCTTCGAGTAGATAGTTCATGAAATCCTCTACTACCGCCTCAATAATTTCATCTTTCGAAGAAAAACGTTTATATAAAGTAGCTTTACTAATATCCATATATTTCGCAATTTCATCTATTTTCAATTGGCTAAAACTTGTCTTTCTAATAATGGGCTTTATTTTATTAATATAAGTATTTGCACATGCGACTTTTCTCATTTAAAAGAGCCTCCCCTTTTGTCCATACAAAATAGTATAGCAAATTCACGAATGATTATAAATGGAGTTATTATACTCACTATGCCTTTTTAGTTTATTACATTTTCATATACTATACATAAAAAACTATAATCAATTATTACCAACTGGACGGTTACAAACCAATTTCGAGGCGGGAATTTTAGAATACAGTGAAACTTTAATCAGTGGGGGGCGTTCATCCCCACTGATTATTAGCTCTCACCAATCGGGGGTCCTACTGCCCGGCAAATAGAGGGATAAAAATACCCACTACCTTTGTTAGTAGCGGGTACTTTTTCTATAATTTATTTACAGCCCTTTTTATAGCCTTACCTATTTCCACGCTAGACTGTGGATTTTGTCCTGTAATTAAATGACCATCTACTACTACATGCGGCGTAAAATTGGGGGCTACATAAAACAAAGCTCCTTCTTCTTTCAACTTACTTTCTAGCAAAAACGGAACGCGCTTTTCTAAATGTACAGCTCTTTCTTCATCGTTTGTATAACCTGTTATACGCTTACTCGCAACAAAAAACGAGCCATCCTTATTTTTCACACCGACTAAAGAGCTTACTCCGTGACAAACAGCCGCTACAATCCGGTTATTGTTATACATATTCTCAATCAAATTTGCTACATATGGATTACCTGGAAAATCTACAATCGCCCCGTGCCCACCACCAAATAAAACCGCATCATAATCCGAAAAATGAACATTTGAAATCGGCCTCGTATTTTGCAATAAAGAAGCTACATGCTTGAATTCGCGAGGTATACCATTCGGAATAGACACTCTATCTATAGGTACTCTCCCGCCTTTTATTGACACAATATCAACATCAAACTTAGCCTTTTTTAATACATGATAAGGAGCTGCGAGCTCTTCAAGCCACAAACCAGTCGGGTGTCCATTCATATCATGAGCACTTGTTGAAACTAACAATATCCTTTTCAACATATCCCCTCCTTATTACCTACTTATGTATGAAACGTTTTTATCATTCATATAGCAAGTGAAGCAAACAAAAAAATAGCCGACTTTTATATAAAAGTCGGCTGCTTTCTTATAATTCGAGCTCTCCCATACGAAGAAGCTCCACAACTGCTTGTGAACGTCCTTTAACCCCTAGCTTTTGCATTGCGTTTGAGATGTGGTTGCGAACTGTCTTTTCACTTATAAAAAGTTCACCTGCAATTTCCTTCGTTGTTTTATCTTGAACCAGCAATTCAAATACTTCTCTCTCTCTCTTTGTGAGTAAAGGTTTAGATTGATACGCTTTTTCCTTCAACTGGTATAACCCTCCTTGCTTAAGCCAGAGCTGTGTATGTGTAAGTTGGGTGTTTATTTAGTCAAGATATTGTATGAACGAAATGTGCAGGTGGTGAATGAAAATGGGCTTTATTTCCTATGTTATTTTAGACTTTTATACAGTGCGTACACTCTTTTTATCCACTTACTTTCCAACGCGCCATATTTGTTCTAGCAATATACTTACAACCGTACCTACAAATAAGCCATTACCGAATATATATTGCATAACAGACGGCAAGGATTGGAGTGCTCCAGACGGTAAAAACATAACGCCGCTGCCAAATAATACTGCAACGCCTAAAATCGTTACATTCCTTTCACTCATCGGCACTTGTTTTATATTATTAAATCCAATTCCAATTAACTGTACGAACGAAGCCATTAAAACAGCCGATGCGACAGCTGATGGTAAAGATGCTAAGTAACGAATAATACTTGGAAAAAGAGACATTACGACTAGTAACGCACATGCCATTAAGAACGATCGGATATATTTTTGTTTTGTTAAACGTATAAATCCTGCCGTTGCTGGTAACGGAACGACACCTACAGTTGAAAATACAGAAGAGATGATATGCGAAATCCCCCCAACCCATGTTCCATCTTTCAACTGTTTTTGTTCAATAGTCGCTTTATGAATAGTTGCTTGATTAATTGCTATAATAGCTGCCACCGTATTCGAAACTAAAATACACACCATAACGAAACTTGATACAGCCATACCTGTATTCCATTTTGGAAGTCCCCAAGCAAATATATGTGGAAGTTGCACAAAATGAGTTACTTGAGATGGGATTGTCACTTTTCCTGCAATGAGAAAAATAATCCACCCACTAATTAATCCTATTAAAACTGCATAACTTTTGACAAAGCCTTTTCCAAAATTAGATAGTATAATAACGAACAGAAATATACTAAACGCGATCATTGCTGTAAATCCGTCGATTTGAGAAATAGTAGCTGTAATTCCTAACATTCCTTTTAAAAATACACCACTTAATTGTACACATAATAAAAGTAAAAACGTCCCTGTCACAAGCGGCGTAAATAAAAATAAAATACGTCCTATAAAACCAGTTACTCCTAATCCTATTAAAATAATACCGGAGATTATCATTCCTAATTCTAAAATTTGCAGTGTACTATGTAATTGATCTTGTCCGGCCGTTGCATAAGCAAATACGGTAAATACACCAACCCAAGATCCAGCCGGCCCATCCGCAATTGGTAGTCTATGCCCAAGCCATCCTTGTAAAAAAGAAGATATACCAACTACAAAAAACGTACGCTGCATTAAATAAAATATTTCTTCCGTCGTAAGATGAAATAATCCGCCAACGACAATTGGTAGTGCGATTGAATTTGCTAATAAAAATATAAACCATTGTAAAGTTCCCATAATATGATTTTGGTTATGTTGATTGTCCAATTTTTTCATCCCTTCTAGCTTTCCTATAAAAATATATTGTAAGAATAAAAAAGAAGAGTTCTATACTCACCATTAGAACCCTCCTCAAAATATTTAAACGATTCTTCTACACAAGATTATTTAATTCCACCTCTTTAAACTTCCAACAACAATATTTCCTTTATACACGACTAAACGTTTTTCTGTTTGACGCGCTACTGCTTCAGCAGCGCATGTCGCATTCGTCAAAACAAAGCTCGCTTCATCCCCTACATTCGGCCATACTCGCTTCCCTTCCTTATTTAACGTTTCTTTTCCTCCTGTAATAAAGCGGAGTGCTTTTCCTAAAGACCTTTCGTCACTCCACCCAAAACGCTCTGCTAATCGATTCGCCTTTTGAAGCATATCACCTGTTCCAAACGGTGACCAATGATCTGTAATGCTATCATTGCCTAATGAAACCGTAACACCTTTTTTATCTAATAACGGAATTGGGATTACTTGTTTACCAATTGGCACTGTTGAAGTAATATCAATATTTACATTTGCGAGTCTTTCTGCCACTTCTTCAGCCTCTTTATCAGTAACACCACCAAGTCCAAGTGCATGACTAATCGTTACACGGCCTTGCCATCCTGCTTCTTCTGTTAAACTTGCCAATCTCTTCATCGTAAACGTTCCAAGATTATTCGCATCGTGCAAATGAATATCAACATCCGCATTAAATTCTACTGCGATATCCATAATTGTATGTAATGACTTTTCAATGTCATTATCCACTGTAGCTGGATCTACTCCTCCGACTAGATGAGCACCCATACGCATCGCATCTTTCACGAGTTGCACAGAATTACTGCGCAATAATCCATGTTGCGGAAACGCAACAATTCTACTAGATACTCGATTTTTATATGTTTCTAATGCCGCTAACGTCGCCTCCAAATTACCAAGCCCAATAATTGGATCAACATTACAATGCGTTCTAATATTCGTTGCACCATTTTGCAGTAGTAACTCTAGCATATTTTCCGCTCTATTTTGAGCAGTCGCTAATTGCTTTGGTAAAATTTTTTCTTCTTCATTAAAACGTGTAAAAATACTTTCTGCTGGCATACAAGCTTTCCATGGGCCACTATAATATGTTTTATCAATGTGAATGTGCATCTCTTTGAAAGCTGGCAACATTAATAAGTTCTTAGCATCAAAAGTTACTATATCTTCCTCTTGAACAATCCCTTTTATAATTTTTTTAATTCGACCATCTTCAATAAGTAAACTGCATAATTCTGTTTCTGTTTGTGAAATTCTCTCTTCTTCATATGTATATCCTGATTCAAGCATTACGTTAGTCAACCAATATACTGTCATCTCTATTTCCCCACCCTTTATTAAAAATCACCTCATAACTACAAGTTTAATATCCACTGAAAATTAAGACAATTAATACGATCACTTCTCACAAAAAAATGTAATACAACCCCATAGTCTTCTCATAAATTTCCATATAGAATAAAAGTATGCAGTTTGATATAAAAAGGAGTTGATTGGAATATGTCAAAAAAGTTATGTAAATCCGAAACTGATAAAATGCTATTTGGTATATGTGGTGGTTTAGGAGAATATTTTGATATTAGCTCTACTCTTATTCGTATCATTTGGGTTATTGCTGTTTTATGTTTTGGGACAGGATTTTTAGTTTATTTCATTTGTTTATTACTTATGCCACGTTCGTACTAATGGCATCATTTCACATACTTAAGAAGAGCAAATCACCTATAGAATCCTATAGGTGATTTTTTCATGAAGAATATTTCATCGTTAAATGTAATACCACCACTTCTTCTTCTTCATTTTTATAAATATGCTTCTTATTCGCTTCAAATTGAATGGAATCAAACTCATTTAATTCGTATACATCATTCTCCACTTGAATAGACACTTTCCCTTTCATTACCGTTACAAGCTCAATCGCACCTTCATGATGAGCTTCTGGCTCATATATACTATTTGATCGTAAACAAGCACGGTGCATTTCCATCCCTGTTTCTTTCGTATAACGGAACATCGTTTCTAAATGCCACGCTTGTCCTTCATCTACTGCAAATCCTTCTCCACAGCGCGCAACAGCTACAGGTTCTCCAACAACCATTAATCTGGATAAAGGAATTGATAACCCTTTCGTTATTTTCCAAATGACAGCTAGTGTCGGATTTGTTTCCCCTCTTTCGATCTTTCCTAATGTTAATTTACTAACTCCTGTTTTATGGGCTAATTCTTCTAAACTTAATTTCTGTTCATTTCGAATTTGTCTCAATAACTGTCCAACTTGTTGAATGACTTCTTTCGTTTGCATATCTTCATTTTCTTTCATATATAAAACCACCTCAAAGTATAAAATAGTTTACTTTTAACAATTAAAAGTATATCATACTATACATAATTATTTATTTTCGAAAGGAGTGCTATACTTCATGCGCGCAATTTTATTAGGTCTTTTATCATCGGCCTTTTTTTCTGCAACCTTTATTATTAATAGAGCAATGAATGTATCTGGAACGAGCTGGGCTTGGACAGCTTCCTTCCGTTTTTTATTTGCTCTTCCTATTTTATTCCTTATCGTTTTATTTCGCAAAAACTTTAGGGGATTATGGGAAGAGTTAAAAAAACATCCATTGGCATGGATCGGATGGGGTTCTGTTGCCGGTATTGGTTTTTATTCTTTATTAAGTTTCGCAGCTGTCTTTTCTCCAGCTTGGCTCGTTGCTGGAACTTGGCAAGTTACGATTTTAGCTGGTTTACTACTATCACCACTATTTTTCGTGAAAATAGAAACAAAATCAGGTACGAAACTTGTACGCGGAAAAATTCCACTTCGTAGCTTATATGTTGCATTATTTATTTTACTTGGTGTAATTTGTATGCAAGCAACTGCCGCAGGCCATATTACAATGACTCAGTTCATTTCAGGTTTTTTACCTGTCGTATTAGCCGCTTTCTTATATCCGTTCGGTAACCGAAAAATGATGGAGCTTGTTGGTGGACGCCTTGATACGTTCCAACGTGTATTAGGAATGGCAATTGGAAGTCTTCCTATAACAATCTTGCTTGGTATATACGGATTTTCTACTACTGGCATTCCAACATCCAACCAAATGCTTCAAGGATTTTTGTTAGCATTATGTTCCGGCGTTATTGCAACGATGACATTTTTCTTTGCTACTGACTTAGCAAAAGATAACCTCGCTCTACTTGGAGCTGTTGAAGCAACACAAGCTGGAACGATGGTCTTTACCGTACTTGGAGAAATCATTTTCTTAAATGGTTCACTCCCTGGAGGACTTTCTCTCATCGGAATGATTATTATCATGTTAGGAATGGTTGCAAATAGTATTTTAAACCGTTCTGTTCCAGTCGTTAAACAGAAAAAATCGGCATAAAAAAAGGGTATGGTTCTATAGAGATGAACCATACTCTTTTTTATTGTCCCCCTATTTCGCCTTATCAGAATAGTATTTCATTGGCTGTTTATACTAAAACTTATGTTATAATACGTTTCATGCGCATTAATAGGAGGTAAATTATGTTAAAAAAAGCAATCGCTGAATTTATTGGTACATTTGTACTTGTATTATTCGGAACTGGAGTAGCTGTCACTGGCGGCGGAATTGAAGGAATTGGAACATTAGGAATCGCTATGGCTTTCGGCTTATCTATTGTAGCTATGGCATATAGCATCGGAACAATTTCTGGATGTCACATTAACCCAGCAGTATCAGTAGCTATGTTCATCAACAAACGAATGAACGCTATGGAACTTTGTTATTATGTATTAGCTCAAATTTTAGGTGGTTTATTAGGAACTGCAACGTTAGTAACAATTTTAAAATCTGCTAAAACACCTTTAGATAATTTAGGACAAAATGGTTTCGGAACTCTTGGTTTATCTGGAGCATTTTTAGTTGAGTTCATTTTAACTTTCGTATTTATTTTAGTTATCGTTGCTGTAACAGGTAAAAAAGGAAGTTCTTCTTTAGCTGGACTAGTAATTGGTTTCACATTAGTTTTAATTCACTTATTAGGAATTCCGTTAACTGGAACATCTGTTAACCCAGCTCGTAGTATCGCACCAGCTTTATTTGTTGGTGGAGAAGCACTTTCTCAACTATGGGTATTCATCGTAGCACCAATTCTTGGTGGTATCTTCGCAGCTATCGTAGGTAAATTCATTTTAAATACTGAAAAATAGAATTTTCAATATTTCTAAATAAAAAAATGCGAGCCCTCATTATGAGGAAGCTCGCTTTTTTTATTCTTTCATTTTAGACTTTAAATTTGTAACTAATTGATCTACCGTTACATTTGCAAGTACGTTTTCCATCGCTTCTTGCGCTTGCATTAAAATAATTTCTAATACTGATTGAATATTAGCTCCTACTGGACATTCAATGTTGGGATTTTCATGGAAGGAAAATAGTTGTCCTTCTTCTACAACTTCCACTGCTTTATATACATCAAGTAATGTAATTTCTTCTAAATCTCGAGCAAGTGTCGTACCACCTTTACCAGCTTGTACATCAACAAGTCCTGCTCTCTTCAACATTCCTGTAATGCGACGAATCACAACTGGATTTGTATTCACACTACCGGCAATCCATTCAGAGGTACAGCGAGAGTTTCGATCTATCGCAAGTAATGTCAGCATATGAACACCTACTGTAAAACGACTACTAATCCCCATCTGCACACCCTCCTTTTTATTCATTCTATTAAAAGACGACTCTTATTATTATATACTATTTTTAATTTATACATAAAGAAAAAGCATGATTTCAATAGGAAATCATGCTTTTCTCTCATTATTGACGCTTTATAAATTTCGCTAAATCTTTAAATTTCACTTTATCTGAGTAATTCATTACGCCGTTTACGTAAATGCGGCTTGTAACAGCATTTAATACTGCAATTGTCGCCAATAAGACTGCTAATGTTATCGTAATTTCTAGCATACCTGCTTCACCAGCTACAATACGTGAGAAGGTAACCATCGGTGTAAAAAATGGAACGTAAGAACTTACAACAACGATAGTACTATTCGGATCACTTAATGATTTAATACTAATAAAGAATGCAGCCATAATTAAAATCATTACCGGGAAAGATACAGCTTGTAAATCCTCCGTCTTAGATACGACAGCTCCAGCAGCAGCATACATCATCGCATAAAGTAAATATCCCGTAATGAAATAAACAAGAAACATGCTGATAACTTTTGCATCTAATTTCGTAAAGTCAATTGGAATACCAAATAGTGAGGCACTTTCTAAATCGACCCAACCTAACAAATATGGAATAAGATAACCACACGCCAATACGACAAGTTGCAATAACGCCGTTGAAACAACCGCTAAAATTTTCGCATACATCATCGTAAGAGGCTTCACTTTCGGAAGCATTACTTCCATTACACGTGACGCCTTTTCAGATGCAATATTCATTGCGATTGTATTTCCGAACGCTACAATAAACATATATAAAGCAAATGTAAAGAAATAGGCAATTCCGAAAGAAGATGTACGATCTTTTATCGCTTCTTGCTTTACTTGAATTTCTGTTTGTAATTGCTGTGCAATTTCTGGTGAAACATTATTTTTGGCAATCGTCACCATCGTATATTGTTGCTTTAAATATCCTGCCATAATTGCAGAAGTTGCTTGGCTTGGAAATCCATTATACATATATGTAATCGATGGAGCCCCACCCTTTTCCGTCACATGGAATAGACCATCTAAATCGCCTTCTTCTACTTGCTTATGCAGTTTATCAAAATCATCCTTTGAACCAATTGTTATTTTTGCTGATGGCAATAGCTTATTTAGCTCATCTTTTTGTACTTTATATGTGGGACTCTCTACTACAACTGCAATTTTATCTTTATCCTTATTTTTATCATCGCCTGAAGTAAAATGATTAAATGCAAAAATCCCAAACACAACTAAAAATAAAATCGCACTCGTAATTAATGATTTCTTAGATAAAAACGCTTCCCTAAAATAAAATGAAAATACGTGAGAAAATTTACGCATCGTTATTTCGCCCTCTCTACAAAGATTTCGTTTAACGTCGGCTCTAACATTTTGAATTGTCGTAAGCTAACACCTTGCTCTTGCAACTGTTGCAAAATCTTGAGAGCTTCCGCATCGTCTTGTACTTTCACATAAAGAAGGCCTTGTTGTTTTTCATACGATACATGTATAGCTTCTAATCCCTTTTCATTCTCTACTGTATCTTCAATCGTTAAATTACGGAAACCGTATTCTTTCTTAATATCACTTAGCTGTCCTTTTACGACTGCTTCACCTTTTTTCAAAATACATACATGTTGGCAAAAAGCCTCTACTTGTTCCATACGATGACTTGATAAAATAATCGTCTTTCCGCTCTGTACTTGTTCTTCAATAATAATAGCTAACATCCCAGCATTAACTGGATCAAGGCCGCTGAATGGTTCATCTAGAATGAGAAGTTCCGGATTATGAAGAAGAGCAGCAATTAATTGGATTTTTTGCTGATTCCCTTTTGAAAGCTCTCCAGCCGTTTTAAATTTATATTCTGGTATCGCTAAACGCTCTAACCAGTGATCAATAGCGTGATCCACTTCTTTCTTCGACATTCCTTCTAATCTACCAAAATATCGCAGCTGATCTATTACTCTACTTTTTGTATATAAACCTCTTTCTTCTGGTAAATACCCAATTGTTACACCACTATTTCCAAATGCTTTTCCATCCCATGTAATCGAACCTTCATTAGGCGTTAATAATCCGAGAAGCATTTTGATTGTTGTTGTTTTCCCTGCACCATTTCGTCCAAGTAACCCTAGTACTTCACCTTTTGGTAACGAAATTTGCAAACCGTTAACTGCTTTTGATTCCCCAAATTGTTTCGTTAAGTTTTGAATTTGTAAACTCAAGTATAAAGCCTCCCCTTTAGTATCATTCGTACTCTCTTTCAAAGACTATGTTTATTCAAGACAAAATATAGCACCACGCTTCATCCTCTTATATGTAAACATCGTCATGAATCCATCATTTGTTCTATTTAGTTAAAATTGTAAATAACAAAGTTCTTTTTGTCAATTATAATTGTCATTACGACAATAAAACTTGTCAAAACAGCTATTATTATTTTGCTCATCTTTCTAATATAGGACATACTACTATATATACAAAAGACAATATGCAAATGTTCATATAAAAATATTATATTTTAATATATAATATAAAATGATTTTCTAACATCAAGGAGGATACATATGAAGATGAAGAGGGGCATTACCACTTTATTATCTGTAGCGGTTCTATCTACATCACTTGTAGCATGTTCAGGAACACCAGAGAAAACAGTGGCGAAAGAAGAGAAAGTAAAATTAACAGAACAACAATTAATGGCTGATTTATGGTATCAAACAGCCGGTGAAACGAAAGCACTTTACTACCAAGGGTACAACATTGGTCAATTAAAGCTTGATGCAATTCTTGCAAAAGGGACAGAGAAAAAACCTGCTATCGTGCTTGATTTAGACGAAACTGTTTTAGATAACAGTCCTCATCAGGCAATGAGCGTAAAAACAGGCAAAGGCTATCCTTACAAATGGGATGATTGGATTAACAAAGCTGAGGCTGAAGCCCTTCCAGGCGCAATTGATTTCTTAAAATATACAGAGTCTAAAGGTGTAGATATTTACTACATCTCAAATCGTAAAACGAATCAACTAGATGCAACAATTAAAAATCTTGAGCGTGTAGGTGCTCCTCAAGCAACGAAAGAACATATATTACTACAAGATCCGAAAGAAAAAGGAAAAGAAAAACGCCGTGAACTCGTTTCTCAAACCCATGATATTGTCTTATTCTTCGGTGATAACTTATCTGATTTCACAGGTTTTGATGGAAAATCTGTAAAAGATCGTAACCAAACAGTAGCAGATTCAAAAGCACAATTTGGTGAGAAATTCATTATTTTCCCGAATCCAATGTATGGCGATTGGGAAGGCGCTTTATATGATTATGATTTCAAAAAATCAGATGCAGAAAAAGATAAAATCCGTCGCGACAACTTAAAATCATTTGATGTAAAATAAAAGAGGATGGCATTCGCCATCCTCTTTTATTTTACTTTCTCTGTTAAAGGCAAGATAAATACTTCCACACGTCTATTCTTTGCCTTTCCTTCTTGTGTATCGTTTGGAGCAATTGAACGGTATTCTCCGTATCCAATCGCACTAAATTTTTCTGGTTGTAATTCTTTATTTTGCAGTAATACTTGCATAAAATTAACTGCCCGCTGCGTACTTAATTCCCAATTCGACGCAAACTGCGCATTGGCAATAGGGACATTATCCGTATGACCCGATACTGTAATTTCACGAGGTGACGCTGAAACAAGTAAGCTAGACATCTCTTTTGCAATCCCTAAAGATTCTAATTTCACATCTGCTTTCCCCGAATCAAACAGTATATTTTCTAATATTGTCACCATTAATCCCTTTTCAGTTAATTTAGTTTGAAAAGAAGAAGATAATTGTTTTTCATTAATATATTGATCAATCTTTTTTTGTAATGCTTTCAATTCATCCATCTCTTTTTTTTCTTTAGCTCTAGCTTCTTCTTGTTTTTTTGCTTGTTCTGCCTCAAGGCTACTTGCTGATAATTCTTTTTCATCATTTGGCTTTTGATCACTTAAAAATTCTTTGTTACCTGTTCCCCCAGCTAATTCACTTCGAAAAGCAACTGCCATCTGTTTAAACTTCGCAGCATCTATACTACTCATTGCGAATAAAACGATAAACAATGCAAATAACAACGTTAACATATCAGAATATGGGATTAACCACGTTTCATCGATATGCTCATCATGTTTTTTCTTTTTGCCTCTTCTATTTTTCTTACTCCGCATTTTTTTCTGCTCCTTTTTCTAGCTTTTTACGCTCAGTTGCAGAAAGTGCACCTAAAATGCGGTTCTTCATAATAAACGGATATGTACCTTCTTGTAACATTAATAAACAATCAATGATTAAACGTTTTTTCTCAATTTCAGCTGAAGATTTTTGCTTTAACTTATTTGCAAATGGATGCCATAATACATAACCTGAAAAAATACCAAAAATCGTTGCAATAAACGCACCCGAAATAGCATGACCTAACTTTTCAATATCAGTTAAGTTACCAAGCGCAGCTACAAGACCGATAACAGCACCTAAAACTCCTAATGTCGGTGCATACGTACCAGCTTGTGAAAAAATAGCAGCTCCCTTTGCATGTCTTTCTTCAATTGCTTCTAATTCAGATTCCAAAATCTGCTCTAAATCTTCTGCGGATACGCCATCAATCACAAATTTCATACCGCGCAAAAGAAATTCATCTTGAATTTTGTCTAATTGTTGCTCTAAAGACAAAATACCGTATTTTCTACTTTCAGATGTCCAATGAACAAATAATTCTAGCAACTGTTCATAACTTAAATCCTTTTTATTTGAACCAAAAAGAACTTTAAATAGTTTTGGAACCCTTTTTAGTTGATTCATCGGAAATGCAATACATACTGCAGCAAATGTACCGATAAAAATAATTAATGCTGCGGCAGGATTTAATAAGGCTGTTACGTCAGCGCCCTTGACGACCATCCCTACTACCACTGCTACAAATCCTAAAATAAGTCCAATAATTGTTGCAAAATCCATTCCCATTCACTCCTAGTCTATACAAGAAGTTCTTTATTCTCGATAATCGCTACATCTTCTTATGTATATATATTACATAAAAAATGCAAATCATGAAAGATAAGAAATGAATTATATAAAAAAATACTACAAATTCACACATTTTCTGACATTTTCTTTGCATTTCTATTACGTTATGACTCTTATATTCCTTTTCCAACAAACTAGATTTATAATAAAAAAAACAATACACATTTTCTGAAGAAGGGACTGTGATTACAAGGCATCATGAAAAAGATAATAATTATTTCTGCCACTACTATTGTAATCGGGATCACATCTTTCGCTTACTTTGGTTCTAAAACACCACTACATAATGAAGCAAAAGCTGTCGAAAGTCAAAAGCATAATAACCATAAAAAAGAAGAGATTCCTGCTTTTCCAAAAGCTGATCATAATGCAAAGAAAATAGACAATGACTTTTCAGTTGTAACAAATCCAAAATCTAATCTTGTCTTAATTAATAAACATCGAAAACTACCAGATGGATACATTCCTGAAGACTTAACGAGACCAAATGTACCATTTATTAGTCCAAAAGATAAAGAAAAAACATTGCTGCGCAAAGATGCTGCCGAGGCACTTGAAAACATGTTCAAAGCTGCGAAAAAAGAAGGGCTTGATCTTACAGCTGTATCTGGTTATCGTTCATACAAACGCCAAAAATCGTTGCATGATACATACGTTAGACGTCAAGGAAAAGCCGAAGCTAATTCGGTAAGCGCAATTCCTGGTACAAGTGAACACCAAACGGGTTTAGCAATGGATATTAGTTCAAAATCAGCTAAATTTCAATTAGAGCCTATCTTCGGAGAGACAGCAGAAGGAAAATGGGTCGCGGAACATGCTCATGAATTCGGCTTTGTCATTCGTTACTTAGAAGATAAAACAGATACAACAGAATATGCCTATGAACCATGGCACTTACGCTACGTTGGTAATCCATACGCTACATACCTATATAAACATCACTTAACATTAGAAGAAGCGATGGAAGACAAAAAATAAGAGAGCAAATTGCTCTCTTATTTTTCTTTCACTCTATTATTGTAGTAATTTCTTCTTCCATTCTTCAGGCCATGGTTCGCCTCTTCCTGTTTTTTTCGAAGCTTGAACCATCATTCCGCGACCTACTAAACAAACCTCTCCTGCTGCATTTTTCACCATATAATGTAAATCTAAAGAAGAATTCCCGACCGATCCTGCCTTTACATACACCTTCAGCTGTTCATCAAAATATATTTGCTTAATAAAATTACATTGTAAATCCGCAACAACGATCATCGTTTCTGATGATGCATGTGTCCACTCTTGCATAAATCCAAGTTCTTTAAACAACGCAATACGAGCTTCTTCAAAATAAGTAAAAGCAACGACATTATTTACATGTCCAAACATATCTACTTCACCAAAACGAACCTTTACAAGGTTGTAAAACGAAAAACCACTTTCCCATTGCTCAAAGTCTTCAATATAAGAAATCCTCTTCATTGTTATCTCTCCTTTTCACCTTGAAATAAACAGAATAAACAGAAAAATATAGTTATAAATATTGCCTCTTCGATATGAAGAGGCAATATTTATTAATAGTTATTATCGCTACCAAAGAAATCTTTGAACGATTGAATTGTTGTATCACGGTTTAATGCCGCAATTGAAGTTGTTAAAGGAATACCCTTCGGACATGATTGCACACAGTTTTGAGAGTTACCACAGTTTGCTAGTCCTCCATCTCCCATAATTGCACGTAAGCGATCTGCTTTATGCATTTCACCCGTTGGATGTGAGTTGAATAAGCGAGCTTGTGATAACGGTGCTGGTCCAATAAAGTCAGACTTACTGTTTACGTTTGGACATGATTCTAAGCAAACACCACATGTCATACATTTTGAAAGCTCATAAGCCCATTGACGCTTTTTCTCAGGCATTCTTGGTCCTGGACCTAGGTCATACGTACCATCAATTGGAATCCACGCTTTAACGCGTTTTAGAGCATTAAACATGCGACTACGATCAACTTGTAAGTCACGTACAACCGGGAATGTCTTCATCGGTTTTAAGCGAATTGGTTGCTCTAATTGATCAATAAGTGCCGTACATGATTGACGTGGTTTTCCGTTAATCACCATCGAACATGCACCACATACTTCCTCTAAGCAGTTCATATCCCATGCAATCGGAGTTGTTTGGTTCCCTTTTGAATCAACAGGATTACGACGGATTTCCATAAGTGCTGAGATAATATTCATATTCGGACGATATGGAATTTCAAACTCTTGGTCAAACGCTTGCGCATCTGGCCCGTCTTGTCTCGTAATGATGAGGCGGATTGTTTTCTCAGACATGTTGTTTATCCCCCTTCTCTTCACCCTTAGCAGCTACATCGTGTTTTGAAGAATAATCACGTTTACGCGGTTTAATTAACGAAATATCAACGTCCTCGTAATGGAATGCTGGTGCATTTCCTTCTCCCTCAAATTTTGCCATCGTAGTTTTTAAGAAGTTTGCATCATCACGATTTGGGAATTCAGGTTTGTAATGCGCCCCACGGCTCTCATTACGGTTATATGCGCCAATTGTAATAACACGTGCTAACTCAAACATATTTGCAAGTTGGCGTGTAAATGAAGCACCTTGGTTACTCCATCTTGCTGTATCGTTAATGTTAATACGTTTGTAACGAGCCATTAATTCTTCAATTTTCGCATCTGTTTCTAATAATTTTTTATTTTCACGAACTACTGTAACGTTATCTGTCATCCATTCTCCAAGCTCTTTATGAAGAACATACGCATTTTCGTTACCATCCATCGTTAAAATATTGTTAAATTTCTCTGTTTCGATTAATTCATTTTGCTCATATACAGTAGATGAAACAGCATCAGATGATTTAGAAAGACCTTTCATATACTCAATTGCGTTTGGTCCTGCTACCATACCACCATAAATTGCTGATAATAG
This sequence comes from Bacillus cereus group sp. BfR-BA-01441, assembly GCF_022663075.1. Taxonomy (NCBI): domain Bacteria; kingdom Bacillati; phylum Bacillota; class Bacilli; order Caryophanales; family Bacillaceae; genus Bacillus; species Bacillus cereus group sp. BfR-BA-01441. The sequence continues at coordinate 28,353 of NZ_JAKUEU010000009.1, read as the reverse complement.
TGAGTTCGCACCAAGACGGTTACCACCGTGCATAGAATAATCACACTCACCTGCTGCAAATAAACCTGGAATATTTGTCATCTGTTTATAATCAACCCATAGTCCGCCCATTGAATAGTGAACAGCTGGGAAGATTTTCATCGGTAGTTTACGAGGATCATCCCCTGTAAATTTCTCATAGATTTCAATAATTCCACCTAGTTTAATATCTAGTTCTTTTGGATCTTTATGAGAAAGATCTAAGTACACCATGTTTTCACCGTTAATACCTAGTTTTTGCTCTACGCAAACATCAAAGATTTCACGCGTTGCGATGTCACGAGGTACAAGGTTTCCGTAAGCCGGATATTTTTCTTCTAAGAAGTACCATGGTTTACCATCTTTATATGTCCAAACACGTCCACCTTCACCACGTGCAGATTCACTCATAAGACGTAATTTATCGTCTCCAGGAATTGCCGTTGGGTGAATTTGAATGAACTCACCGTTTGCATAATATGCGCCTTGTTGATATACAGCAGAAGCTGCTGTACCTGTATTGATAATGGAGTTTGTTGATTTTCCGAAAATGATACCAGGGCCCCCTGTTGCCATAATCACGGCATCTGCTCCGAAACTTCTAATCTCCATAGTTTGTAAGTCTTGTGCAACGATTCCTCGGCACACACCTTCATCATCAACAACAGCTCGTAAGAAATCCCAACCTTCATATTTCGTTACAAGTCCTGCTACTTCGTGACGACGTACTTGCTCATCTAATGCGTAAAGTAATTGCTGTCCAGTTGTTGCACCAGCAAATGCTGTACGGTGATGTTGCGTTCCACCAAATCGACGGAAATCAAGAAGTCCTTCTTCCGTACGGTTGAACATAACACCCATACGGTCCATTAAATGAATGATACCAGGTGCTGCTTCACACATTGCTTTAACTGGTGGTTGGTTCGCTAAGAAGTCCCCACCATAAATTGTATCGTCAAAGTGGATCCATGGAGAATCCCCTTCACCTTTCGTATTTACGGCACCGTTAATTCCGCCCTGAGCACATACAGAATGTGAACGTTTTACTGGTACTAAAGAAAACAGTTCAACATTTACTCCTGCTTCTGCCGCTTTAATCGTTGCCATTAAGCCAGCCAAGCCACCGCCGACTACTATAAGTTTCCCTTTCATGCTCTCCCACTCCTTACTGGTTTGCTAGCTGTGGATCGATGAACGCTAATAATGCACTCACACCTACATAAGATAAACCTAAGAAAATAGCTAATGTTACATAAGTAGAGATTCTTTGTGAACGTGGAGATACTGTAATTCCCCAGCTGATGCAGAATGTCCATAGTCCATTTGCAAAGTGGAAAATTGTTGAAACAACACCAACTAAGTAGAATGCAAACATAGCTGGATTGTTTAAAATATCTGCCATCATATCATAGTTTACCTCTTTACCTAACATTGCTTGAATACGAGTTTCCCAGACGTGCCAAGAAATGAAGATCAGCGTAACGATACCTGAAATTCTTTGGAAGACGAACATCCAGTTACGGAAATAACCGTAAGAAACCGCATTGTTCTTAGCTGTAAATGCAATATATAAGCCATATATAGCATGGTACAGTATCGGTAAAAAGATGATGAAAATTTCTAGCGCATACCGGAATGGAAGGAGCTCCATAAAGCCTGCAGCTTTGTTAAAAGCCTCTGCTCCTCGTGTTGCAAAGTTGTTTACAATTAAATGTTGCGTCAAAAAGACACCAACCGGGATGACCCCCATTAATGAGTGCCACTTACGAAACGTATACTCGCGGCCTTTCATGTCCCCATTACCCCCCTTGAATGTTTGACTGCTGTTTTCAGATTAGTTTATGACAATAATGTTTTTTCACTATTGGCATAAGAAAAACTGAAAAAATTATTCGAAATATTTCAGCATAATTTGATACCAAGTTCATTTTACTCCTATTTTTGTCGAAGCGTCAAGAAAACGTATACATAATTTGCATATAATTTGCCAATTCTTTTTTTCTTCTTATATATTCAGATTTTCCTAAAGAAAAATCTGTTTTTATAAATGTGAAATGTTATATAATAATCCCTATAGAAAGAGGGGAATATTGTGAGTAAAAATACAATCGATACAACATCTTTAGAAGATGTTTCATTGAACGCCTTCGCTTATGAATTGCTACGTGAAGAATTACTACCTGATTTAATCGGCAACGATTTAGATGGTATTTTATACTGGTCTGGTAGAAACCTTGCAAGAAAATATCCGCTAGAAACAATTGAAGAAGTCATTCAGTTCTTTGAAAAGGCTGGCTGGGGCACTTTAAGCATTGTTGAACATAAGCGTCGTGAAATGCAGTTCCAACTTAAAGGCACACTCATCGCAGAACGTCAAAAACAAAAACGACATTCTTCTTATCAACTAGAAGCCGGATTCATCGCTGAACAAATCCAAAAGCAACGGAACGTCGTTGCAGAGTCATACGAAGAAAAGAAAAAACGTTCTGACTCTATTACATTTCTTGTAAAATGGGATATAAAAGATCTCATTGAAGTGTAAGCATTACCTACAGTCAACTAGACATATCAGTTTAGTTGACTTTTTTGTATTTTCATTCAGATGAGTTTATTTTAAATCTTCAGAAATTATATCAAAAAACAGAAGACGTTGTAAACTACAACGTCTTCTTATCTGTTAAATACGTATAAATCGTCTCCGCGACATTTTTCGGCATACCCGCTTCGACAAATTCCTCTATAGAAGCTTCTTTCATCTTCTTTAATGAACCAAAATGTTTTAACAATACCTTTTTCCGTTTATCACCGATTCCTGGAATATCATCCAATGCTGATTGAATGACAGATTTCCCATGTAATTGACGATGGAATGTAATCGCAAATCGATGCACCTCATCTTGAATACGCTGCAATAAATAAAATTCTTGGCTATTTCTCTCAAGCATCACAGGTTCCGGTGGATCCCCAATAATTAAATGGGAGGTTTTATGTTTATCATCTTTTACAAGACCTGCCATCGGAATATATAATCCGAGCTCATTCTCTAAAATATCACTTGCAGCCGCTAGATGGCCTTTTCCTCCATCAATAATAATCAAATCAGGTAAAGGTGAATTTTCTTTAAGCGCCCTTGTATAACGGCGCCTCACAACTTCTCTCATAGACTCATAATCATCTGGCCCTTGAACCGTTTTAATTTTATATTTTCGATACTCTTTCTTCGCCGGTTTCCCATCGATAAAAGCAATCATTGCAGAAACGGGATTTGTTCCTTGAATATTTGAGTTATCAAACGCTTCAATACGATACGGCGTTTCAATCCCAAGCTGCTTCCCTAAATGATCTACCGCTTTAATCGTTCGTTCTTCATCACGTTCAATTAAGTAAAACTTCTCTTCAAGAGCAATCTTCGCATTTTTATTTGCCAATTCTACAAGGTCTTTTTTCTTACCACGTTTCGGCTGCGTCGCTTCCACTTCTAAAAAGCGCTCTACTAATTCCGAGTCTATACTTCCTGGAACGACAATTTCCTTCGGCTTAAAATGACTACTGTTTTCATAAAATTGGCCGATAAACGTTAAAAAACCCTCTTCTGGTTCATCGTAAATTGGAAACATAGAAACATCACGTTCAATTAGCTTTCCTTTTCGAACGAAGAAAACTTGAACACACATCCATCCTTTATCCACTGCATATCCAAACACATCACGATCTACTAAGTCACTCATAATCATCTTTTGTTTTTCCATAATCGCATCAATATGAGCAATTTGATCACGCAACTCTTTTGCACGTTCAAACTCTAGTTTCTCTGAGGCCTCATACATTTTTATTTCTAGTTCTGAACGAACTTCTTTATGTCCACCATTTAAAAACTTAATAATTTCATCTACAATTTCTTTATTTTGTTCTTCCGTCACTTCTTTCACACAAGGCGCTAAACATTGACCCATATGATAATACAAACAAACTTTATCTGGCATATTCGTGCATTTCCGAAGTGGATACATACGATCTAGCAGTTTTTTCGTTTCATGAGCAGATTGTGCATTTGGATAAGGACCAAAATATTTCCCTTTATCCTTTTTTACGTTTCGAGTAATGAGTAAGCGCGGTTGCTTCTCCGCCGTAATTTTAATAAAAGGATATGTTTTATCATCTTTTAATTGAATATTATATTTCGGATCATATTTTTTAATTAGATTTAACTCTAAAATAAGTGCTTCTAAATTCGAAGAGGTTACAATATATTCAAAATCAACAATTTCTCCTACAAGCCGCAGTGTTTTCCCATCATGTGAACCAGTAAAGTACGAGCGCACACGATTTTTAAGCACTTTTGCCTTTCCGACATATATAACCGTTCCTTGCTTATCTTTCATCAAATAACAACCAGGTTGATCTGGTAAAATAGCCAACTTCTCTTTCAAATGTTCGTGCACTCGTCTCCCTCCATTTCTACATACTTAGCATTTTTATTTTCCCTTGAAAACATACTATGCCCAAACACCCAACATACGTTCTTTTATTGTAACGGAAAGACTGTAAAAAAGAAAATAAAAAAAGCTACCAAATGGTAGCTTTTTTTATTTTAGAAGTGTTTAGAAACTAATTCTACTAACGCTTCTTTCGGTTTGTAACCTAACGCTTGATCAACTACTTTACCGTCTTTTAATACGAAAAGAGCTGGAATGCTCATTACTTCGAATTGACGAGCAGTTTCTTGGTTTTCATCAACGTCTACTTTTACTACTTTTACTTTTTCGCCTAGTTCTGCATCAATTTCCTCTAATACAGGAGCGATCATTTTACAAGGTCCACACCAAGGTGCCCAGAAATCTAATAATACAACACCTTCGCTAGTTTCTGCTGCGAAGCTTTGGTCATTTGCGTTTACAATTGCCATTTTATTTCCTCCTTCAAGTATATTCTACCAAGAGTATATCATTAACTTATATACGTGGCGAATAATATGTATCGTTATGTATTGTAACAAAAAAATGTTCCTTTATACTATATAAAAATACGGATTAAATACTAAAAAGATGAGAGACAGGGGATCTCTCACCTTTTTCTATATATAGGGGTACTTCACTTGGAACTCAAGGGTACTTAAATCATGAATGTACTTTTAACTTTTTAAACTCTTCTGTTAAAAGAGGTACAACTTCGAATAAGTCACCGACAATACCATAGTCAGCTACTTTAAAGATACTTGCTTCTGGATCTTTATTAATCGCAACGATTATTTTTGAGTTAGACATACCTGCTAAATGCTGAATCGCACCAGAAATACCACATGCAATGTATAAGTCTGGCGTAACAACTTTACCAGTTTGACCAATTTGTAATGAGTAATCACAGTATTCAGCGTCACAAGCACCACGAGATGCCCCAACAGCGCCGCCTAGTACGTCTGCTAACTCTTTTAATGGCTTAAAGCCTTCTTCACTCTTCACACCACGTCCGCCAGCGATAATAACTTTTGCTTCAGAAAGATCCACACCTTCTGCTGTTTTACGGACAACATCTTGAATGATTGTACGTAAATCTTTCACATCAACTGTAATAGAAGATACGTCACCGCTGCGAGACTCATCTTTTTCCAGAGTTGCAATGTTATTTGGACGCACTGTCGCAAATAAGATGCCGTCTGTTACAATCTTCTTCTCGAATGCTTTACCAGAGTAAATTGGACGAGTGAAGATAACATTTCCACCTTCAACCTCTAAAGCAGTTACGTCAGAAACTAAACCAGCTTCAAGCTTCGCTGCTAATTTTGGTGATAAATCTTTACCAAGTGCTGTATGTCCAAAAACGATACCTTCTGGATTTTCTTCAGCATGTACAGCTAAAAACGCTTGTGCATAACCATCAGATGTATATGATTTTAATTTATCATTTTCAACTGTCACAACGCGATCTGCACCGTAATGAATCAATTCATTTGCAAAAGAGGCAACGCTGTCTCCAATTAGAAGACCTACTACTTCACCGCCTTCTGCAATTGTTTTTGCTGCTGCTACCGCTTCAAAAGAAACGTTACGTAGCGATCCATCACGAACTTCACCCATTACTAATACTTTACGAGCCATAGATTTTCCCTCCTGCATATATAATTTCGTATTTTATTAGATTACTTTCGCTTCTGTATGGAGCAACGATACAAGTTCTTTTACTTGATCTTGCAGCTCGCCTTGTAACACTTTTCCTGCATCTTTCTTAGGAGGCAAATAGATTTCAATTGTTTTTGTCTTTGCTTCCACATCATCTTCTTCTAAATCTAAATCATCTAATTCTAATTCTTCTAGCGGCTTTTTCTTCGCTTTCATAATACCTGGAAGCGATGGATAACGCGGTTCATTTAAACCTTGCTGTGCTGTTACTAAAACTGGTAATGAAGTTGCAATCACTTCTGTATCACCTTCAACATCACGCTCAATCTTCACATTTGTACCGTCAATTTCAAGTTTTGTAATTGTCGTTACATACGGAATATTTAACGCTTCAGCTACGCGTGGTCCTACTTGTCCAGATGCACCATCAATTGCAACGTTTCCGCCTAAAATTAAATCTGCATCTTTATCTTTTAAATATTCAGCAAGCACTTTTGCTGTCGTGAACTGGTCACCATTTTCTACATCATCTTCAATATTAATTAATACAGCTTTATCACAGCCCATTGCTAATGCAGTACGAAGTTCTTTCTCACTATCTTCGCCACCGACTGTTACAACTGTAACTTCTCCACCTTGTGCGTCTCTTACTTGAATTGCTTCTTCAATTGCATATTCATCGTAAGGGTTGATGATGAATTCCGCTTCGCCATCGTAAATTGCACCGTTTTTAATTACGATTTTTTCTTCTGTATCAAATGTTCGTTTCATGAGTACGTAGATGTTCATTCCATTTACCCCCTTGTTTTTCAGAAAGATTCTATCAATTTTAATTTTCTGTTAATTTATATTAAAAAAATAATTGAACTACCTGCCACTAAATGAAGGTTTACGCTTTTCTAAAAATGCAGCTACACCTTCTCTTCCATCTTCACTCGTAAATACTTCACCAAAAATCTGTGATTCACGTTGTACACCTTCATAGTAATGAGACGATTTTGTCGTTTGCAATAACTCTAGTACAGCACGAGTTGTTGCTGGACTTTTTCCAGCAATTTGTTTTGCAACTTTAAGCGTATCATCTAAAAGAGATTCTTCAGAGAACAATCCGTTAACAAGTCCCCACTTTAATGCTTCTGCACCAGTAATTGGTGTACTTGTTAACATCATTTCACAAGCTTTCGCTTTCCCAACATAACGTGGTAAGCGCTGTGTACCTGCAAAGCCAGGAATTAATCCAAGTGTTAATTCAGGTAAACCAAGTTTTGCACTTTCAGTTGTAAAGCGCATGTGGCAAGACATAGCAAACTCAAGGCCGCCGCCCAGTGCCGCTCCATGAATTGCCGCAATAACTGGTTTTGAACATTTTTCAACACGCTCAAACGTAACTTGTCCAAGCTGTGCTAATTCTGTTGCTTGCTTCGCTTCAGTAACAGATGTAAATTCTTTAATATCTGCTCCCGCTGAGAAGAAACGTCCTTCACCGTGAATAACAACAACGCGAATGTTATCATCCTTTTCCACTTGATCAATTAATTCAGTAACATCATGCATAACTTGTGAAGACATCGCATTCGCTGGTGCGTGATTTAATGTCGCCACCGCGATATGATCTTCAACTCTTACAGATAGGAATTTCAACATGATCCCTCCCATTATTGACGATAACCACAAGCTGCAATAAGTAGCCCGTGTACCGTTTTTGAAAGTGCGACCAGATCATACTTATGATCGCTCATTACCCAATTGGTCACAACTTCATCTACTGTTCCAAAGATCATTTGTCTTGCCACGCGAACATTTAAATCTGCTTGAAATTCACCTTGTTTTATACCAGTCTCTAAAATCTCATCCATAACTTGTAAGTAGCCTTTTAATACTTCATTTATTTTAAGGCGCAAGTCTTGATTGGACTGCCTTAGCTCTAATTGCGTAACGATAGCAAGAGGATCATTTTGCGACAACAGCAAGAAGTGCGTTTCTACCAACATGAATAACTTCGATACAGCGCTTTCAATTCCTGCTGTTTTTTGACGAATTGTTTCGACAAATTCTCCCATCTTCTCTTGGAATAAGGATATTAATATATCTTCTTTATTTTTAAAATATAAATAAATCGTGCCATCAGCTACCCCAGCTTGCTTTGCGATTTTAGAAACTTGCGCTTGGTGGTACCCATTCTCCGCAATCACAATGACTGCCGCATCAATAATTTGATTGTATTTCGGTCTATTTTTCTTCACTTTACTGTCCCCTTCAAGAAGATGACTGAATGAATAGCCATTCATATTCTTATAATACTGACTATTTAGAAAAGTGTCAATCCTATTTTTTCAAAAAGAAAGGGCCTTAGCCCGTTTGCTCATCCTCATTCTTTCTCTTCTCTTCATCTATTAGAACACGGCGTAAAATTTTCCCTACTGTCGTTTTTGGCAATTCATCTCTAAACTCATATACTTTCGGCACTTTATAAGCCGCTAAATATTTACGTGCAAACTGATTTAATTCTTCCTCAGAGCACTCCGTACCTTCTTTTAACACAACAAATGCTTTAACCGTCTCTCCTCGGTACGGATCTGGAACTCCAATTGTCACTACTTCTTGCACTTTTTCATGCTCATATAATACTTCTTCAACTTCACGAGGATACACATTAAATCCACTCGCGACAATCATATCTTTCTTGCGATCTTTTACATAGAAGAATCCATCTTCATCCATGTAGCCAACATCACCTGTATGGAGCCAGCCATCTTGCAATACAGCCGCTGTTTCCTCTGGCTTATTCCAATATCCTTTCATAATTTGAGGGCCTTTCACTACAATTTCACCTATTTCTCCTGGCGGTAATGCCTCACCAGTTTCAAGCGACATAATGATTGCTTCTGTATCTGGCCACGGAACTCCGATGCTACCTGGCACTCGCTTTTCCCATAAAAAATTACTATGTGTAACCGGAGAGGATTCTGTTAAACCATATCCCTCTACTAGTTTACCACCTGTAACTTTTTCGAACTTTTCCTGTACTTCTACTGGCAGTGGTGCTGATCCACTAATACAAGCACGAATAGAAGAAATATCGTATTCTTTTAAAAGCGGACTATTTAAAAGAGCGATATAAATAGTTGGTGCCCCTGGAAACAATGTCACTTTATGCTTCTTAATCGCTTCAAAAACCATTTTCATATCAAACTTTGGAATAAGGACCATTTTGTATCCTTGCATAATACTTAAATTCATAACAGCTGTCATACCATAAACATGGAAAAATGGAAGAACCCCAAGAACGACTTCTTCTCCTTCTTTGCAATTATATAACCATTGAACTCCCATTAACGTGTTAGAGACGAGGTTTTTATGCGTTAACATAACTCCTTTCGGAAATCCGGTTGTTCCTCCTGTGTACTGTAAAAGAGCTAGATCATTTTCAGGATCACAAGGCACCTCAACATTCGTATTCACTTCTTTTTCTACTGAATTCCAAAGATGAATCGTTTCACTCTCTGATACTTTCACAACTAAATTCGACTGTTTTTTCTGCACAAATGGATACAATAGATTTTTAGGGAATGGTAAAAAGTCTGCAATACGAGTTACGATAATATGCTCAATTTTTGTAGCAGATTGAACATTCGTTACTCTTGGAAACACTAAATCGAGACAAAGAATTACTTTTGCTCCCGAGTCATGAAGCTGATATTCTAATTCCCTTTCTGTATACAGTGGATTGGTTTGTACTACGATACCTCCCGCAAGTAATGTACCGTAATAACCAATTACAGCTTGCGGACAATTCGGCAACATAATAGCAACTCGATCACCCTTTTCCACACCGAGCTTTTGAAGATAATTTGCAAACCGCTTCACCTTATCATGGAAGTCCGAAAACGTAATATCCTTCCCTAAAAAGTGAAGCGCTTTCTTTTCTGGGTAGCGAGAAGCCATCTGTTCTACATATCTATGAAGCGGCTGAATATCATAAGAAACCGTACTCGGAATTTCCTCTGGATAACTTTTCAACCATGGTTTTTCCACCTTCATTCCCCCTTCAAATACATAAAAAATAAATGAATGTTCATTCATGATGGTTATTTTCATTATATTATAGTCACCATAGCGTTACAATCATAATATTCTGACTTTTATATAACTATGCTTTACTTCATTAACTTCTTATTATATGTAGAAACTCTCTTAATCTTAAAAGAGTAAGAGAGTTATGGCTTAGCTCAATCTTATTATCGTTAACACTGCTCCTGGGGTAGTTGTTGATAATGTTGCGACAGCTAACAAACCAAATAATTGTAAGCTAATAGCATCTCCTGCTGCAAGAGTTGTAATAATTGTTGCACTAAATGATGTGGTTGCTACCGCAGGAGAATTTATTGTCCCAGCAAGTGCCCCTCCATTAATTGTAATCCGTGAACTGACTAATAATGAAGCCGTTATATTAATTGTATATGAAATATAATAATTACCAGCATTTGCAACCGTAAATACTGTGTTTCCACCAGAAACAGTAATTCCTGGACCGATGTTTTGATTATTTGGAAGCGGGACATTCGTTCCACCAAGAACTACCGATATCGCTGTTCCCGACGTATTATTTGCAAATGCATATGTCGCCGTGATACTTGTACCTGTAGCCCCGGTTGAACCCGTTGAGCCCGTCGCTCCTGTTGCTCCTGTCGGACCGGTTGAACCCGTCGTTCCCGTTGGACCTGTTGAGCCTGTTGCTCCCGTTGGGCCTGTCACTCCTGTTGAACCCGTCGCTCCCGTTGCCCCGGTTGCTCCCGTCGGACCCGTTGCTCCTGTTATTCCTGTCGCTCCCGTTGGACCCGTTGCTCCTGTTATTCCTGTCGCTCCCGTTGGACCTGTTGAACCCGTCGCTCCCGTTGGACCTGTCGCTCCCGTTGGACCCGTTGCTCCCGTTGCCCCTGTCGGACCAACCTTAGGAACTGTCCCATCGCAACTAAAACAGCATGAATCAACATGTACACCATTTTGATTATTACACCCACAATATCCATTTATGTTATTGCTCCATGAAGACATGTTGATCACTTCCTTTACATTCGATCTTTTTAGCGCAATCACCGACTTAAAAAACACCTATCTAAATAACAAAGAAATACTTTGCCTAGTCGGGGATAAAACACAGATTTCCTCCATACATTCTAGTAATTATTACATGCGATTCACTCTCCTTTTGCTTGTACTTTCGCCTTATCTCCACAGACTATTAACAATACACATTACACTATCGTACACAGCCACTTTCCCATTTAAACTTTCCACATTCGCCAATATTTTTAGTAAAGAGGCTTATTCTTCATAAATAGCGACTATAATATATAAAAATCCGTATAATTCGTTATTTTTCGTCAAAATTTTAAAAATATATTGACACTTAAAATACCCTCATAGTATGATTTGGGTGTTGTAATTGATAACCATTTTCACTTATGGTACTAGTTACAAAAAACACTTAATTTGGGGGCAGAAGATGAAGAAAATTCTCAGTATTTTCATAGTAGTTCTTCTATTCGCTGTTGGATGCGGACAGCAAAAAGAGGAGAAAAAAGAAACAAAAGCGGACAATAAAAATCAAGCTATAACAATTAAACACGCTGAAGGGGAAACGAAGTTAGATAAACCAGCAAAAAAAGTAGTTGTACTTGAGTGGGTATATTCTGAAGACTTATTAGCACTTGGTGTTCAGCCAGTAGGGATGGCAGACATTAAGAATTATAATAAATGGGTAAATACAAAAACAAAACCGAGTAAAGATGTTGTAGATGTAGGGACACGTCAACAACCAAACTTAGAAGAAATTAGCCGTTTAAAACCAGACTTAATTATTACAGCTTCATTCCGTGGTAAAGCAATTAAAAATGAATTAGAGCAAATTGCACCAACAGTTATGTTTGATCCATCAACAAGCAATAACGATCACTTTGCTGAAATGACAGAAACATTTAAACAAATTGCAAAAGCAGTTGGAAAAGAAGAAGAAGGTAAAAAAGTATTAGCTGATATGGATAAAGCATTCGCTGATGCAAAAGCAAAAATTGAGAAAGCAGACTTAAAAGATAAAAACATTGCAATGGCACAAGCATTTACTGCTAAAAACGTACCAACATTCCGTATCTTAACTGACAATTCTTTAGCTTTACAAGTTACAAAAAAATTAGGTCTAACAAATACTTTTGAAGCAGGAAAATCTGAGCCAGATGGTTTTAAACAAACAACTGTAGAATCATTACAAAGTGTACAAGATTCAAACTTCATTTACATTGTAGCGGATGAAGATAACATTTTTGACACGCAACTAAAAGGCAACCCTGCTTGGGAAGAATTAAAGTTCAAAAAAGAAAACAAAATGTATAAATTAAAAGGCGACACTTGGATTTTCGGTGGTCCTGAGTCTGCAACATCTTTAGCAACACAAGTAGCAGATGTAATGACAGCGAAGAAGTGATTACACAATGAATAGCTTACAACATACACTTCGAGCAAGTCTTGTATTCGGAGGAGGAGCAGCTCTCTTGCTCCTCCTTTTCTTTATTCATATCGGACAAGGTCAAGCAAACATTTCCTATAGTATGATTATTGATGCTCTTATCTCACCGAACCAATCACTAGAACATCAAACTTTAATTATGCTTCGATTACCTAGAGCTGTAATTGCCATTTTAGCTGGAGGCGCTCTTGCTGCATCAGGGGTTATTTTACAAACGTTAACGAAAAATCCACTTGCTGAATCCAGTACAATGGGTATTCACTCTGGCGCATATTTCTTTCTAGTAGCGGCTACAATTTTCTTACCGAAAGATTTACAAATTAATTCTCTTCTGTTCACATTTATCGGTGGTGCTATTACTGCTTTATTTGTATACCGTATTTCTGGTGGAAAAAAGGGAACCCCACTTAGAATGGCATTAGCTGGTATGGTCGTTACATTAATGCTCTCTGCCTTTACCGGAACGATGCAGCTTTTCTATGAAAATGAAACAGCTGGTTTATTTTTATGGGGAGCTGGCTCTCTTATTCAAAATAACTGGGATGGCGTTCAATTTGCTTTTCCATTTATCATTATTTCTTTCCTAGTTTTACTATTTATGTCTCGTAAACTCAACATTCTCTTACTTGGTGATGATGTTGCTATTTCTCTTGGTGAAAAAACAGCAGTAACACGTCTTATCGCCTTCATTGCTGCAATCTTTTTAACAGCAGTAATTGTTACTGTTGTTGGACCAATTGGCTTTGTCGGCTTAGTTGCACCTCATTTAATGCGCCTTATCGGATACCGTCAACACTTTACTCTTCTTCTCTCTTCTTTCTTATGGGGGGCAGTATTATTGCTTGGAGCAGATGTTGTCGGTAGATTAATAGATCCAACCGGTGCAGAACTTCCTGTTGGGGCAGTCACAGCAATGATTGGATCTCCTTGGCTTATTTACTTAGTGTATCGAATGATGAAGTCGAAACAATATATGAATGATAACGGTGCGAATGCAGCTGGAGCTAGTTCCCGCTATTACTCTTATAAAAAGGTAATCATTATATCTATCACACTTTGTATTGTGACGATTGCTCTTGGTGTTACAATCGGTAGTAACGCTTATATCGAAAGCATTACTAATGTTATATCAGGTCAATTAACACAATTTGACAAAAATATGATGATGAATCTTCGTTTACCAAGAATGCTCGTTGCTGCTATTGCTGGCGCATGCCTTGCAATAAGTGGGCTTGTTTTCCAAAGTATATTACGAAACCCACTTGCCGATCCTTCTATTATTGGTATTTCATCGGGAGCTGGTGTCGGTGCTTTAACGATTATGTATGTCTTTCCTGCACTTCCTGGTTTCTTCCTACCAATTGGTGCATTTATTGGCGGACTACTTGCAGTTGGAATTGTCCTCTTCTTCTCTTGGAAATCAGGATTTAGTCCAACAGCTCTCGCTTTAATAGGGATTGGTATTTCTGCGCTTGGCTCAGCAATTATTCAAATCTTTATCGTTAGAGCCAATTTGAATGTTGCCGCTGCTTTAACATGGTTATCTGGCAGTACGTATGCAAGAGGGTGGAATCACTTAGAAAATATCATTCTATATCCATCTCTAATTCTTGTATTCATTATCTTTTTCTTAATAAAACAACTTGACGTTCTCGTACTGGGAGACGATTTAGCAACTGGACTTGGGCAACCAGTAAATAAAACACGTCTTGCTCTAATTGTGCTAGCGACACTACTTGCGTCAGTAAATATCGCTGCTGTCGGTACAATTGCCTTTTTAGGCCTTGTCGCACCTCACTTAGCAAGAATTGTTGTTGGTATGAACCATCAAAGACTATTCGTTTGCTCAGCACTGTTTGGAGCAATTCTTCTTTCCATTGCTGACTTACTCGGCCGAACAATTGCATATCCGAAAGAAATTCCTTCTGGTCTTGTCGTCGCTGTACTTGGAGCACCTTATTTCTTATGGTTGATGAGGAAGAGTGGGAAGAAAGTTAATTAAAAAGGAGACTTCGTTTTAGAAGCCTCCTTTTTATATACTAAATAAAGTGAAACTTTAATTAGTGGGGGGTTCTTCATCCCCACTGATTATTAACCCAAACCAATTGGGCTTTTATGAGCAGTGGATCTCCCACCTAACTTCTTTGCTCCAGCCGAATCTTGAGGTGGGAATTTTACTGCAGGTGAATAGCGGGATAAATTACTCTGATCTCACTAATTTCACAGATTTAGTCCCTCCCATAAACTCATGATGTACAGTTAATGTGTTCTCCTCAAGTTTCAAATCAACCTTCTGTTTTCTTTCTCCCATTAAAAATACAAGCTCTATGGAAATAATCCCTTGGTCCACACTTAATATTCGAAAGTCTCCTATAGTAGTCCCTTTCCCAAAAATATTATGTTCCATAAATTCTCCGCCTGTTTTCTCACTATTAATAGATTCTATTTCCAACCCAACTGGCCTGTCTGTACTTTCTGATGACATCCAAGACCCTTTTAACTTTCCAATATCAGTCTCTTTTTTCTTTTCATTTTTTAACTCTTCCTCTTTTTTCTTAACTTCTGCTTGTTGAGTTAGTAAGCCATCGATTTGCTTATTCAGCTCTTCGGCCCGTTGTTTTTCCGAAATAAATTGTTGATTTTGGCCAGTATCGTTAACAATTTTATTTACTATCCCTTTAGCCTCTTCATACTTTTTATCATTCTTTAACTTCTCTGCCTTTTCCAATTGACCTATATATTGACCTTTTAACTCTTTATGCTCTATGAGCGAATCTTTTTGTTCTTTCGCTTGACTTTGAAGGATTGCGGAACCATCTTTCATCTTTTCTACTTCTTGAAACAAACCTATTGCTTGTTCTATATTTCCACTCGATTTCTCTTTTATCGAACTTATCATCTTAGTAGTTTGGTCTTTTAATACCTTTGCTTCTTTATCATCCTTTTTCTCTTCTAATGCTAGCTCAAATGATGCTACTGCCGTGTCATATTCTTTACTCGCTAACGCCAATTTCCCTTGATCCATTGCTTTTTTATAGGTTTCATTGCTACATCCTACCATTAAAAATAAAATTATGATTCCTAAAATCAATCTTTTCATAATATCCGCCTAAATTAATATAATTCTATATACACTCAATAGTATCATAAAATTTATATATAAAATTTTAAATACCATCATTAAAACATAAAGGGAACTTGTCATTTCTTCTCGAACTTAATCTATGAACATAAGTAGAGGGGGATAACAATAATGTACCAAACAATTGAAGGCTTCTTGCAATCATGGACATACGAAGCAGAGTCTACTCAGAAAATACTTGATTCATTAACCGATGCATCTTTATCACAGGAAATTGCACCTGGACATTGGACGTTAGGCAGAGTTGCTTGGCATATCGTGACGGCAATTCCTGTTATACTATCTGGCACAGGGCTAAAGTTTGAAGGCGAAACGAAAGATTATCCTGTTCCTACTTCTGCAAAAACAATTGCAGATGAGTACCGTAAAGTGAACGCGGCTTTTGTTGAAGCACTTCAAAGCGAATGGACTGATAAAGATTTAGCAACTATTAATGACTTCTTTGGTCGCCCTATGCCGAATTCTATATTTTTAATGACACTTATTAATCATCAAAATCATCACCGCGGGCAAATGACGGTTTTAATGCGACAAGCCGGCTTAACAGTTCCTGGCGTATATGGTCCCGCAAAAGAAGAATGGGCTACGGCTGGAATGGAAGCTCCTAAAATGTAACAACAGAAAAAGACAAGGTGTTTACACATCTTGTCTTTTTCTGTAACTTGTTTCATGTGAAACTTTATATTGCATCTTCCCTCTCAATATTTTTAATTCCATAATAAGCAATCGCCACACCAATCACTGCAAATGCGAATTGAAGAGGAAGAAAGGTCGCTATAGGAAATATTGGTGGGTTATTAATTGCGATTAGCACAACGATAATAGACGAAACAATAGTAGTTGGCACTGAACGTTTACGCATTCCGAAGTATAGAGGAATTAAGCTTATTCCCGCAGTGGCAATGGCTAAAGGAACGAGATTTATCCCTTCTTGAATCAATTGATTTACTGCGAATGAATTAGGAAGAATCGAAAAATAACTATCTATTCCAATGAAAATCCCCACTACAAAAATATTAGATAAAATAACTGTTATGAATGTTAATATTGCTGTAATAGCCAACTTACTAATCATTATTTTCTTTCGATTAATTGGATAAGAAAACATCAATAATATTGTTTTGTTTTTATATTCATCAATTATTAACTTAGCTATTAGTACAGCACCAAAAATAATAAATGTTGCTCTCACTATTGAACTAGCCATTAACAAAATGGCCTGCGGATCTCTTATTTCTGGATCTCCCTCTATTTGAGAAACGATGCTAACAAAAATCAATAATGCCAGTATAGCAAGATTTGCAATTACTGCTCTCTTCACGTACCAGCCAAGTTTAATTTTCTTCAGTTCTAGCTTCATAAGACGTAGCATGATAGTCCTCCCTCCTCCTAAGACTTAATCAATATAAATGACCCCTGTCTTACTTAAAATCTCCACTTTGTTTTTTGCATCACCAATCGTTCCTACTTTTATTTTTTCTGTACTTTTATCTTTCTTAAGTCCTTTTAAATCTACTATTACGTCAGCCGAATTACTTTTAGCCATAAGCTTCAATGATGCCGGGACACCTTTATACCGTACGCCAATATCCCCTGATTTTGTTTCTATAAATAATGATTTTCCTTCTATCATATCTTTCAGCAATACTTCCCCAGATGTTGAAGTGATGTTCATATTTGAGTTACTTACATTTGTGATATAGTTATCACCAGTCGTAGACTTTATATTTAATTCTTGTAATGAACTATCTTTTAACATTAAATCTCCGCTTTCGGATGTAAATTCACCCTTCTCTGCCGATAGTCCTGTAATCATTCCATCTCCAGATTTGCCTTTTATCACGATGCTTTTTACTACTATATCGTTTATTTTCACATCACCCGATTTATTATTTAATACAATTTTATCTATCTCTTTCTTCGGAATAGCTATACATATACTATTTTTCTTTCTAAACGTAAAACCATAAAAAAATCTGTTCACCTTTTGTTTTTGCTTAATCACAATTTTATTTTCGTCATTTTCTATTTTGACAGGATCTATCTCTTTATCTGCTTGTTCACCTTGAGCAGAAATTACTATTTTATTAGCGTCTGTACTTTTAAACTCAAGATTCCAATTTTCATTGTCTACTTCTATTGCTTTTATATTATTTATATCAAAAGACTTTTCTTTCTTAAAATCTTTCCCCTGAAATACCTTAATACCAAAAACTACACTAGCAATTGTAATGAATAATATTGCAATTACTATCATTTTTTTCACTATTCATACCCCAGTTCGTTTTTGTTTTAAGCTTGCTTCACGCCACATCTATCTTGTCAATTTTACGAAACGATAGATAGCTAATGAAAATTCCTAATAAACAGAGCACGATTGGGATAGCTATAAAATCAAACATACTTACTTGACCATTTCCAGGACCAACGTTACTGTTCATCATCATCCCAATTATTACTGCAGAAGTAATCGTTGTCGGTGTTGATTTCTTTCTCATTCCAAAAAATAAAGGAATTAAACTAATACCAGATATCATAAATGCACTTATAATAGTAGCTGGAACGATAGCTATTATTTCCCCCATCGTAACAGGCGTTTCAAGTAGTCCCATTATTGGATTCATACAGAATATGAGCAAACTAATAATGAAAGTAGCGATAATCGTGCTCACAAAACAAAAACAAAAAACAATTGTTAATTTCGCACTCATTAGCATTTTCCTTTGCAGTGGATACATAAATAGTAGCTGTATTGTTTTGTTCTTGTATTCATCAATCACTAAGCGTGATAAAATAACCGATGCAAAAATAATAAATGTAATTCTAATAAGAATATTTGCTAAAGACATGTATTCCATATAGCTAGAGAACATCAAATCATCCTCTACCTTAGATCCCCACGCCATAAGGCTTACTGCAGCGAAAATTGCTATAATACAAATTGCTACCCCTTTAAAGTAACTAGATAATTTATGTTTCTTCCATTCGAGCTTCATTAATTTAAACATATAAATTACGCCTCCATTCTTTATATACCTGTCTCTATGCTACTAACATTCTAATTCCAGCAGTAACGAAGCTTAACATTCCTATCACTAGTACACTGAACAACCATTTCCGCCCTGGTTTTCTATAATATAAAATTCCACTTATTAGCATTACGATAAATCCACTTACCAGGTTCAGCCACAGTCCATTAAGCATGAATACCTTCTCCATCCATTACATTTAAGAAATATTCTTCTAAGGAACTATGTTTCTTATTAATACTTTCAATTTCCACATCGTTCATAATAAGTGCTTTTGAAATGGCCTGCTGAGACGCTAACGTATCATAAACCCGAATCATGTTTCCACTCATTATTTTGTAGTTTTTTATACCAAGTTTATCTTCTAAAATATAAGTTGCACGTTTCACATCAGGAACAGTGATTTCAATATACTCTGTTTGTTTTCCGTTAATACTCTTCATTGAAACTTCTTTTATTAGTTTTCCATTTTGAATCACACCAATTGTATCCGCCATTAGTTCCATCTCACCTAAAATATGACTAGAAACTAATAATGTAATGCCATATTCTTTGCAGAGCATTTTAAATAAGTCTCGTAACTCTTTAATACCAATTGGATCTAAACCGTTAATGGGTTCATCTAAAATGAGCAATTCTGGCTTTGTCACGATTGCTCTTGCAATACCGAGTCGTTGTTTCATTCCTAATGAAAAATCTTTTACTTTTTTATTATCTATCCCTTGTAGTTTCACTAAATGTAAAGCATGGTCAATTGCATTTTTATCGTAGTAGCCCATATATTCACAATGTAGGTCTAAGTTTTCTTTCGCCGTTAATTTATCATAAAAGATTGGGTATTCAATAATTGTCCCCATTCTTTTTAATACTTCATAAGATGTATCTGTTAATTTCTCACCGAAGATTTCAATATCACCACTCGTCGGTTTTATTAAATTTGTAATCATTTTCATAATCGTTGTTTTACCAGCACCGTTTGGTCCTAAAAAACCGTAAATTTCTCCTTTTTTCACATGCATGTTAACACCGGAAATAACTTCTTTCCCTTTAAACACTTTCGTTAACTGATTTGTTTTTAATATATATGTCATGTTACTTTCCCCTTTCGCAATACTCTATATTTCTATAATAGACAACGGAAATCTCTTTTTTCTTACCCGTTTCTTACAAATTCCTTACGCTGAAAAAAAGCTTGTAGAATCTACTGCTCTACAAGCTAAAACTGTATCTTTGTTAATACAATTGTAAAAATTGTTTTTTCATACGGTTTACTAGAAAGATGGATTTTCCCGTCCATCGCTTCCACAAGCCGTTTCGTAATCGTTAATCCGAGACCACTTCCTTGGTACAATCTATTTCTTGAATCTTCAAGTGTGTACATACGCTCAAACACTTTATCAATATGAGATTCATCAATCCCTTTTCCTTTATCCCATACATCTATATACACGCCCGTGTCATCATCTCTTAACGTCATACCAAGTGCCTTTCCATCGTCTCCATATGTAATTGCATTTGATATTAAATTATTCAATACCCTACCTAATACTTCTACATTTCCAAGTGCGTATATATTTCTTTCTGGTATATCAATATGAACCTGAAAACCTTTCGTCGTCACTAAATCATAAAATGATAAAATCTTCTCGCGGCAAACTTCATTCATATTTACTTTTGTCATTTCAATTGCTTTGTCACCAGATTCTAATTTTGCCAAGTCAAAAAACTTATGAATTAACTCCATCACTTCTAGTGTTTTCGTATGCACTTTTTCAAGTAATATTTGTTGTTCTTCTTTATTTATCGTTTTATCCTTATTTAACATTTCTGTATATCCAAGAATAACTGTTAGTGGTGTTTTCAAGTCATGCGAAATATTTGAAAGCATTTTTCTCATCGAAATTTCTACTTTTGCATGATCTGCATTCGTTTTCTGTTTTGCATCTAATAATTGATTAATTGCCACTAATAATTTTTGCAATTCTAGATCATCTGTCATAACGAGTAACGTCTCGCCTGTTTTGTCATTTACAATACTTTCTAACTTTTCATATGTGTATCGTAAATTTTCACTACTATTTTTTCTCATTCTATATTGCATATAAATAACACATAACAATATAAAAATAATACCTATTAACAAATTGACCATATTACATCACTTCCAACTTATAGCCGATGCCCCATAACGTTTTAATATATTCTGGATTAGATGGATCACTTTCGATTTTCTCACGCAATCTTCTCATATGAACATTAATAACGTTATCGTCACCGTAATACTCTTCATTCCAAACTAATGTATATATTTGCGCTTTCGTAAATACACGATTTTGGTTCTTTACGAATAGCTTTAAAATCTCAAATTCTTTTAAAGTAAGTTTGAGAGACTTCCCGTTTTTTTCAACTGTAAAATTAATTGGATCAATTGTTAAATCACCAATTTGAATCATCTTTTCTGTTGTTTCTGTAGCCGAATATTTCGTAGACCTCCGAATACCCGCTTTTACACGTGCAGCTAATTCAATCATAGAAAACGGCTTACAAATGTAATCATCTGCTCCAAGTCCTAATCCAACAGCTTTATCAACATCTGTATCTTTTGCCGACATCATTAAAATCGGAACAGCACTTTTTTCTCGAATGATTCGTACAACTTCTAAGCCATCTAGCTTTGGCATCATAATGTCAAGGATAATCAAATCAAATGAACCTTTTAAATATGTGTTCACGCCTTCCTCTCCATCAGACGCAATTGTTACTTGAAAACCCTCTTTTATTAAATACTTTTCCACCATCTCTTGAATTGAGATATCATCTTCAACTAATAAAATATGATGTGACATATGTCTATCCCCTTTTTACAAACGTTAACAATCCAATTGTATCGTAACTACTACAGACTGGAAACAATTATATGAATTTTCAAACCAACTTCCCTTCCTTCCTTAACAATGATATGATGAAATTCACTACGATTGTTCATAATTAACTTTATATAAAGGAGACTTATCATGTCAGAAAACAAAAAAGTAAGCTTAGCTGATTTAATGCGCGAACAACTTGCTAAGAAAAAGCAAGGAAATGGAAATGGTCAAAATGCAAAAAATCAAAGCCAAGAAACGAAAAAATTACAAAACCAACAAACAAAGAAAACAAACAACCAACGTAGACGTACAGGTGTGTAAATGAACGGACAAAAACGTTCTAATATCGCGCCCGGTCTTGAAGTTGATATTGTATTAAAACAAGATCAACGAACAGGCAAATTAACACGTGGAATTGTAAAAGATATTTTAACAAACTCCCCTTCCCATCCGCATGGCATTAAAGTGCGATTGCAGGACGGACAAGTCGGTAGAGTACAAAATATCGTTCAATAAGAAAAGGAGCTCAAGTAAACTCGAGCTCCTTTTCTTTATTAACCTTTAATTTTCTCGATGAAAACTACTTTTAAGTAGTCTCCTTCTTTAAATTGATCAATGGTACGGAAATCTTCTGGTAAAGAATGTTCTTCTAATATTTTATATTTGCCATTCATTTCTTTAAAGGCTGTATCGATAAAGCCTTTAAACTTTTTCATATCGAATGCGCTACAATTTGTAGAAGCAACGATAATACCGTTATTTTCTGTAATAGCAATTGTTTCTTTTAATAAATTTTTATAATCTTTTGCTGCACTAAATGTATATTTTTTTGAGCGGGCGAAGCTTGGAGGATCAAGTACGACCATATCAAATTTCATCTTTTTCTTAGCTGCATATTTGAAGTAAAGAAATACATCTTCTACAATAATATCTTGTGCTCCATAATCAACTTCATTTACACTAAACTGCTCAATCGTTTTACTTAAACTACGATTTGCAAGGTCAACACTCGTCGTTTTACTTGCTCCGCCAAGCGCTGCAAATACAGAGAAAGCACCTGTATAAGAGAACATATTTAACACTGTTCTTCCCTTTGCATATTTATCACGAATTTGTTTTCGAACGTTACGTTGATCTAAAAATACACCAACCATTGCCCCATCATTTAAATAAACCGCAAAGTTCACACCGTTCTCTTTTACGATAAGTGGGAACTCGCCGCGCTCTCCTGCTACGAAATCATCACCCTCAATATATTTCCCTTTCGTATCAAAACGCTTTTTCTCATAAATACCTTTAAAGTTTGCTACTTTTTGAAGAGCGGCTATAATCTCATCTCTGAAAGTGTAAATCCCTTCACTATACCAACTTACTACGTAGTAGCCATCATAATAATCGATAATTAGTCCTCCAAGACCATCACCTTCACCATTCACCACACGGAATGCTGTCGTATCACTTGATTTATAAAATTGCTTTCGTTTATGTAGGGCAGATTTGATTTTACTTTCAAAGAAAGATTGATTAATTTGTTCACTCTCTTTTCTCGTTAAAATCCAGCCGTATCCTTTATTTTGCTTTCCATAATAACCTTTTCCGACAAAGTTGTTCTTCTCATCTACTACTTTGATGATTGTTCCTTCTTCACGAACATCATTTAAATTTTGAATCGCATCTTTTAAAATAAGCGGATATCCACTTTTAATTTCTTTTATAAATTTCGGTTTTATTTTTACAGTTACTTCTAATCGCATATAATAACTTCCTTTCCATTTGCATGCTTTCTCTACAGGAAGCATTTGAAAAACGAGACTGAAAAAACAGCCTCGTTTCACTATACCATATTATTGCTTTGCTAGTACAACTAGCTCATTCTCGCACTTAACCGCCACATATTTACTACGTTTTGAAATGAAAATCTCACTGTCCAAAATAATAGAAAAAAACTTATATATTTCACATTTACCATTGACAATGATAATGATTTTCATTATCATTTGATGTATATGAGTTCTTGAAAATATAGCTACATTTATAGGAGGAATAAACATGATTATTGTTACAAATACAGCTAAAATTACAAAGGGAAATGAGCATAAATTAATTGAGCGTTTTAATAAAGTAGGTAAAGTTGAAACGATGCCAGGCTTTTTAGGTCTAGAAGTTCTTTTAACACAAAATACAGTTGATTATGATGAAGTAACAATTAGCACTCGCTGGAATGCAAAAGAAGATTTCCAAGGTTGGACAAAGAGCGCTGCATTTAAAGATGCTCACTCACATCAAGGCGGAATGCCCGAATATATTCTTGATAATAAAATTGCTTACTATGATGTAAAAGTTGTACGTATGCCAATGGCTGCAGCACAGTAAGAACAGTCCTTTTTTAAAGTATAGAATATGAGAAGCGTTATCTATCACTTCTCATATTCTATACTTTTTTCTTTAATTTCTTTTTACTAATTTTGCGTGTACAACTAGCCTTCCAGCCTCTGGATCAAGAGCATAATCACAAGTAGAAAGTGTTACGATTTCATCATTAGCCGTCAATTCCGTATCCGTTTTGTACAGTGATTTTTCTTGAATTCCCTTTAAGAACGATGCATATGCTGCATCATTTCCAAAATCCGTTTCAATGTAATAAAAGTCCGTTGTTGTCGTGTATACTGAAAAAACTTCAACGTCGTATCCTTCAAATAATGTATCGTAATATAATTTACGATGAGACATAAAAAAGTCTTCATCCAACATTTTTTTAAAACTACCAAACATAGAACCATCTTTCATACGATGGCCATATAAAATCGTATTTCGATTTTGAGATTTCACATCATTACGATGGTCCATAAAAATGCTTCCCGCTCTCATATCTTCACCTTTGTAATTACGAAATAAATAGTAATCATTATCTTTTGCTTGAACGATTGGATAATTAATTTGTGTATCATCCATCGTAATCCATCCGACTATCTCTGGATTAATTTTCTGGAGATCCTGAAACTGTTTACGTACCTCTCCATTTTCTGATTTTTCTTCCATTGGACTTCTTTTATAAATATGTTGTGCCTCAGCCATTACTTTACGATTTTCATAATAATCCATGAAAATCCCGCCCAACTCATACATTGAATAGAAAAAGATTCCTAAAAACACAATTGTAAGTATGCGTTGAAAAAAAGAATTCTTTTTCCGTCCTTTCTTACTATTCAAATTATCACCTCAAAACGGATTATGCTCAGCCTTTAGATTCCCATAGGTACCATGTACAATCCGGTATCTTCATCCTGCTTTACAATGACATCTACACCATATATTGCTTTAACCATTTCTTCTGTTATTACATCATTAGGAATACCTTTCGTAATGATTTCTCCATCTTTCATAACGATAATATGGTCGCTATAACGAATGGCTTGATTAATATCATGTAATACCATTACAATCGTTAGTCCATGCACTTCATTTAACTCTTTCACTAACTCTAATATTTCTAACTGATAGTAAATATCTAAATATGTGGTCGGCTCATCTAAGAAGAGCATTGGTGTATTTTGAGCTAATGTCATCGCGATCCAAACTCGCTGCCTCTCTCCACCAGATAAAGCATAAATTGGCTTATCACGCTTACTTTGTAAATTCGTACATACTAGTGCACGCTCAATCGCTTCTCTATCTTCATCTGTTTGCGGAGAGAATATATTTTTATATGGCATACGCCCGAAGCTTATTAGCTTTTCCACTGTAATATCTGCTGGAGCCTCATTTTGTTGATGGACAACTGCTAGCTTTCTAGCAAACTCTTTCGGTTTATATTCACCAATCGCTTTCCCATCAAGTATTACTTCTCCACTGCTAGGAGCGTGGTTTCTAGACATGACACTAAGTAATGTTGATTTCCCACATCCATTCGGTCCAATGATTGTTGTAATTTTCCCAATTTCTATTTCACTACTAACAGACTTTAAACTATTTGTTACGTTATCGTATGAAAAGGTTACATTTTTAATTTCCATGAACTTTATCACTCTTTCTAAGCAAAAATATTAAGAATGGACCACCAATAACCGCCATAATTGTTGCTGCTGGAATTTCGTTAGGTGGCACAATTAACCTTCCAATTGTATCTGCCGTCAAAATTAATAACGCCCCTGCAAGAGCAGAAAATGGAATTAATACTTTATGGTCTGAACCGACTAATTGTCTTGAAATATGCGGAACTAGTAATCCTACAAAAGCAATAACACCTGCAATCGCTGTTGATACTGCCGCTAAGAGTACTGCAATGGCAGAAATAATAAGACGAACTCTCGTCACGTGCAAGCCTAAGTTTTTCGCAGTCTTATCTTGTAGCGATAATAAGTTACACCAAGCTCCTACGAACAGAGCAAGAATAAGACCAATCGTTCCATAAGTCACCATTATTTCTACATCGCCCCACGTCTTCATTGTTATGTTAGAAGTCGTCGTTTGCTTAATACTCTTAATAAAATACCCACAAATCGTAACGAATGATTCATTTAATCCAGTAAACATTGCATTAATGGCAATACCAATTAAAATAATGCGAAGCGGGCTTAATCCTGATTTCCATGAAAACGAATAAACGAGATAACATGCAAGCGCACCACCTAAAAAGGCGAATACGGGTGTCCAGAAAAAGAATTGCGGGAACAGCGTAATAATAACGAGTGTCATAAAACTTGCTCCTGAAGATATACCGATTACCCCAGCATCAGCGAGTGGATTTTTCATAACAGCTTGAAAAAGCACACCTGAAACAGCGAGAGCCGCTCCAGTGAACAACGCAATAATAATACGCGGGAAACGTAAATCTTTAATGACTTCAACATCTTCATTTCCACCTGTAAATATCCCTTGTACAAGTTCAACAATACCTACTTCTAAACTCCCTTTCATCGCTGACAATGATGTCATAACAATAAGCAATGCAGTAACAATGAGGAAACTCCAAGTTTTTTTATTCATTCTACTCTTCCTTTATATTAAAATGCATCACGGATACATCATTTTTTTCAATTCATCTAACGCTTCAATTGCTGCTAAATTGCCTGTCGTTCCAAATAAACGCTCTTCTAAATCGTAAACACGGTTATTTTTAACCGCAGCAAAGTGTTTCCAAATATCATTTGTTTTAAATTCTTTATCAAACATTTTTACAACTTCATCAGGCATACCATGAGCTGCTCGTAAAATAATATCTGGATCAGCTTTCTTTAAATACTCTGTATTAGAAGCTAAATATTCTACTTGTTCACCTTGCACAATATTTTTACCACCTAGTTGTTTCACTAAATCTCCAATATAAGAATGCTCTGTTGCTACTAAATAACTTCCCGGCACACCTAATAAAATAAGTACTGTCGGTTCTTTCTTTCCTTTTACTTCTTTTTGAATGCTAGCAACCTTTTTATCTAATTTAGTTACTACTGCTTCGGCCTGTTTTTCACGCCCATATTTCTTACCTAAATCGCTAATAGAACTTTGCATATTTTTCAAACTCGTTAAATCTAAAAAGTTTGCTTTCATACCCACACCATCAAAAACTGGCTTTAATTCATATTCAAGTGTTGTCACAGATAACACTTCTGAAGGCTTTAATGACTTTACCTTTTCCATATCTGGACTCATTGGATTCCCAACTTCAGGTAAACCTTTATATCGCTTCGGTAAAGTTTTAGAGCTTGTTGGAACGCCAACTAAATCTACTTCTAACGCATCCATAATTTCAGTAACAGCCACTGTTGTTGCAACAACGCGCTCTTTACTCTCACTCTTTACCTGCTTTGCTGTTTCTTTTTTTGGTGATGAGCACCCAGCTATACTCATTAACAAAATGATAGCCATTAGTACACTTGCAATTTTCTTCACTCTCAATCACCACTCCTTTCCATACAATATGAAACAAGTCTTGATGCACGCGAATATGCATCAAGACTCCAAAAATTACAATCTACCTGCTCTATATTTACGAACTAGTAAAGCAAGTGAACCTAGCAGTAACACCATATATAAACCAAGTTGTGCTGTATCTGCAGTTTTTGAGTTTTTCTCTTTTTTCGAATCATTTTTTGTATCTTCTTTTTTCTTCTGACCATCTGCATTTCGGTTAAAATCAGGAGTACCTACTGTTTTTACATTATCTACTTTCGGTGTAGTCACTGGATTTTTCGGTTCATTTTTCGGTTCCTCTTTAAGAGTTCCTAACGCGCCGATATTATTTGTATCAAATTGAATTTGCACATCGTAGAAATGATGGTAGTTCATCTCATCGATGTCTACCTTTACTTTTGCGTTTAATTTTTTAAATAGATCTTCTACTTCAAACTGTACTACTCGCGTATTTACATTTTTATCTTCGCTTACTACTTTCGCATCAGCGAATAGTTCATTGTTTTCCGTTTGGAATTTCGTAATCCACGCACTATTTTTCAGCGTCATCTCAATATATTTTTTACCATCTTTTACGATTAATTTCGCTGGATTTACAACATAGTCATTCATCTTTGAAATCTCATCTGTTTTATCTTTTAATACTTTAAATGTAATATCATATTGGCCATCTACTAAATTTTTCGGATCAACTATTACTTTCGGGTTATTATTTCCACCTTGGTTGTCGTTTCCGCCTTGGTTGTCG